>NZ_JADZGH010000259.1:72646-78593 GCF_015865005.1 Rhodococcus sp. CX | reverse complement strand
GCACACCGCTCTGGCCAGCGGATTACGAGATGCTGCGGGCCGCAGTTCCTCCGGAATCACGTGCCCGTGAACGTCCGAAGAATTCGAGAATCCACGTTAACAAAGGGCCTGGCGCAGACCCCTCGGCATCTGTAATGTGTGTCACAACGTAACGGTGCCGACCTCGCCGGTTCGCTCCCCGTCCCCTCGAGAGGAACAGTCGATGACCGCTACCTCCGCACGCTCGGAGTCCACGCGCTTCCGCAACAACAACTGGAACAACCAGGTCGCCCGCCACGCCCTGATGATCCCCGAGCGCACGGCGCTGCGATTCCAGGGTGAGTCGATCACCTGGGCGCAGCTCGACGAGCGGGTCGACAAGCTCGCCGACGCACTGTCGCGGCGCGGCGTCGGTTTCGGCGACCGCGTCATCATCCTGATGCTCAACCGCCCCGAGTACCTCGAGACCGTGCTCGCCGCGAACGCGCTCGGCGCGATCGCCGTACCGGTCAACTTCCGGCTCACGCCGCCCGAAGTGGCCTTCCT
Source organism: Rhodococcus sp. CX (assembly GCF_015865005.1). Classification (NCBI taxonomy): domain Bacteria; kingdom Bacillati; phylum Actinomycetota; class Actinomycetes; order Mycobacteriales; family Nocardiaceae; genus Rhodococcus; species Rhodococcus sp. CX. Next base: position 78,068 of record NZ_JADZGH010000259.1, on the reverse strand, counting down.
CATCGCGGACTCCGGTTCCAAGGCCATCGTCGTGGAGGGACCGCTCGTCCCGCTCGCCGATGCGGCGCGTGCGCAGTCCGAGGGCCTGGACCTGGTCGTCACCGTCGGCGCGGACCCGCAGGGCGACGCCGTGGCCTACGAGGATCTCGTCGCGGAAGAAGGGGAAGCGCACGAGCCCCTGGATATTCCGAACGACACGCCCGCGCTGATCATGTACACCTCGGGAACGACGGGCCGGCCCAAGGGCGCGGTGCTGACGCACTCGAATATGGAAGCACAGTCCCTCACCTGCATCCGCGCATTCCACAACTTCGGTGACGACACGATCAGCTTCTGTGCGTCGCCGATGTTCCACATCGCCGCGCTCGGCTCGATGGCCCCGAGTCTGATGCTCGGTCAGACGACCGTCATCTACCCGGTCGGCGCGTTCGACCCGAACACGCTGCTCGACGTCCTGGAGGCCGAAAAAGTCACGAGCCTGTTCCTCGTTCCGGTGCAGTGGCAGGCGATGTGTGCTGCGCAGCAGGCGAATCCGCGCAAGCTCTCGCTGCGCAACATCTCCTGGGGAGCTGCACCGAGTTCGGACACGATCCTGCGGGCCATGACCGAGACCTTCCCGGAGGCGTCGAACGTCGCCGTGTTCGGGCAGACCGAGATGTCGCCGATCACGTGTGTTCTCAACGGCGAGGACGCGATTCGCAAGCTCGGTTCCGTCGGCCAGGTCATCCCGACGATCCAGGCTCGCGTCGTCGACGACGAGATGAACGACGTCGCGCCCGGCGAGGTCGGTGAGATCGTCTACCGCGGACCGACCATGATGCGCGAGTACTGGAACAACGAGGCTGCGACCGCGGATGCGTTCGCGGGCGGCTGGTTCCACTCCGGCGACCTCGTGCGCGTCGACGAAGAAGGCTTCGTCTACGTCGTGGACCGCAAGAAGGACATGATCATCTCCGGCGGCGAGAACATCTACTGCGCCGAGGTCGAGAACGTCCTGTACGGCCACGAGAAGGTGCTCGAGGCCGCGGTGATCGGCCGTCCGGATGCCAAGTGGGGTGAGGTTCCGGTCGCGGTCGTCGCACTGGCTCCCGGCGCCGACGATCTCACGATCGAGGAACTGCAGCCGTACCTCGACGAGAACCTGGCGCGCTACAAGCACCCGAAGGAAGTGGTGATCGTCGAGGCCCTGCCGCGCAACGCGAGCGGCAAGGTCGTCAAGCACGAACTGCGTGGAGGACTCTCGGCCGTCGTGCAGGGCTGACGGTCGAGTTGGGGGGCACATGGCGGGGGGAGCCGTGTGCCCCCGGTCGGGGGATGGTCGGGGGGATTTCGGAACACGACGACAGGGGCATCGTGTCCGGACCGGGGGCAGCGGTCGAACCGCTGCCCCCGGTGTCGAGTTTCAAGAAACGGCGGAAATCGCTGGAAGGACTGCGCGACTGATGGCAACGACGGATACGTCGGACGGCAAGGCTCCAGAGGTGACAGCACCCTTCGAAGCGATCGAGGTTCCCGAGCGGACGTCGACCAAGGCCGGTTCGGGCCGGCAGTGGATCGTGAGGGGCCTGGTTCTCGTGCTCGCGATCGCCGCCGGGACCTTCGCCGTGCTGTGGTGGCGGGCCGAGTCGGCGGACCGGTTGCGCACCGAGGCACTCGACAGTGCCCGCGAGTACGCGATCACGCTGGGCACCTACGACTTCCAGGGTTTCGACGCCTCGATCGCCGCGGTCACCGAGATCTCCACGGACGAGTTCGCGGCGAAGTACAACACGGTCGCCGGCGAGCTGCGGTCGCTGGTCGAGAACGGACAGGGCAGCTCGGTCGCGCGCGCCGATCACGCCGCCGTCGAAACCGTCGACGGCGACCGCGCGACGGTACTGGTGTTCCTCGACCAGGATGTGAAGAACGTGGCCGTGCCGGAGGGGCGCACCGACGCGACGCGGTTCCTGATCACGCTGGAGCGTGATGGCGACCGGTGGCTGCTGGACGGTGCCGACGCGAAGTGACAGCCCACGGCGAGAGCCGTGAGCGGGGGGAGGGGGAGCCGACGTGGTGGATCAGACCAGGCCGAACGATCCGAGCCGGCTGCGGCGTCTCACCGCCGCAGCGCTGAACGCCGACGCGACGATCGCTCGGATCGACGACGTCTCCGGCGGGATCGCGGCATCGCTCGACGAGTTCAACCGGGTGCTCGCCTCCTTCGATTCGAGGCTCGGGGACTTCGAGACCGTCGTCGATCGGCTCGGTGGCTCGATCGACAGGGTCGACGCGGCGCTGGTCGGCGTCGAGAAGATCGTCGGCACCGTCGAGTGGCTCTTCGCCCCGGTCACGGCCGTGCGCGAGCTGGTGCAACGACCGGAAGTGTCGGCGCTGGCCGATCAGGCGATCGCGGCCGGAAATGCACTTGCGCTCTCGATTGTGACGCGCGTAACATCGTTGGTGCGAATCGAGCAGACGTCCGAGGACGACAGAGGCTCGTGAAGCAGAGATCCGGCCCGGAGTTCGCGTAAAGCGAATATTCGGGCCGAACCCCTGTTCAGGGGCAGTTCGCGGTTCGGGGACAGATCGCAACGGGGGGCCGGGTGCCGGAGCGCATCGAATCGTTCAGCAGGGCGGGACTGACCTTCGACGTCCGCGACCACGGACCGCTCGACGGCGAACCGATAGTGCTCTTGCACGGATTCCCGCAGGACGCCCGCTCGTGGGACGGGGTGGCACCGTTGCTGCACGCCCGCGGGTACCGCACGATCGCACCGGACCAACGCGGCTACTCGCCCGGCGCGCGCCCGCGCCGGCGCCGTGACTACCGGCAGTCCGAACTCGTCGCCGACACGGCGGCCCTCATCGACCGGATCGGGCGGCCGGCCCACGTGGTCGGACACGACTGGGGCGCGGTCGTCGCGTGGGCGACCGCCGCCCGTCATCCGCACCTGGTGCGGTCGCTCACCGCCGTGTCGGTGCCGCATCCCGCCGCGTTCGTCCGGGCGCTGGGCACGAGCCTGCAGCTGTTCCGATCCTGGTACATGCTCTTCTTCCAGCTGCCCGGGCTGCCCGAGCGGTTGTTCGCCGACGAGAAGACGGCACGCCGGGTGCTGCGGCGCAGCGGTCAGCCGGCGAATGCCGCCGACCGCGACGCGGCGCGACTGGCGGATCGTGCCGCGGTGCGCGGAGGTCTGAACTGGTATCGGGCGTTGTCGGTGTGGTCGCCGCGCGAGGCCGTCGGCCGGGTGCCGGTGCCCACGCTGATGGTGTGGAGCGACGGCGACTTCGCGATCGGACGGTCCGGCCCCGCGGCGAGCGGTCGCTGGGTCACCGGCCCGTTCCGGTTCGAGACACTGCCCGGTGTGAGCCACTGGATCCCGGACGAGGCCCCCGAAGCGCTCGCCGAACTCGTCGTCGAGCACGTCGGCGGCCGGGGCTGAACCGGTCCGGTCAGTTCGTCCGCAGGCGCTCGCGGCGCAGCTGTTCGACCTCCGGGAGATCCAGCGGTGCCAGTGCGTCGACGCCGAGCGCGCGCGCCAGCAGCAGATCGGCCAACTCCGGGTTGCGGGCCAGCACCGGGCCGTGAAGGTACGTACCGAACACGGAGCCCTGCACAGCGCCTTCGAGGCCGTCGCCGACACCGTTACCGACGCCGCGGGTCACCCGGCCCAGGCCCCGCGCCGACGACCCGAGAGTCGTTCCGCCACGGTGGTTCTCGAATCCGGTGAGCGGCTGTGTGAGGCCCTCGACGGCGGGGGAGATCACGATCTCGCCGATCGCGCGGGTCTTCTGCGGTGTGGTGGTCACGTCGAGCAGGCCGACACCGTCGACGCGTTCGCCCGCCGACGTCTCGTACCAGTGGCCGAGCACCTGGATGGCCGCGCAGATCGCCAGCACCGGTGCGCCGCGCTCGGCGGCGCGCTGCAGGCCCGGGTAGCGCAGCAGGTGCCGGGTCGCGAGCCGCTGCGCCGAGTCCTCGGCGCCGCCGAGTGTGTACAGGTCCATCGAATCCGGCACCGGATCCTCCAGGCCGATGGGGACGATCTCGGCGTCGTATCCGCGCATCCGCAGACGTTGCCGCAGCACGAGGGCGTTGCCGCCGTCCCCGTAGGTGCCCATCACGTCGGGCAGGATCAGGCCGATGCGCACGGTCGACTCAGGCATGTGCAGATCCCTTCGCGAGCGCAGTGTTCAGATCCCGGAACGCGGTGTAGTTGGCGAGTACCTCCACCCGGCCGGGAGGGCAGGACGCGATGGCGCGCAACGGATCCGGCACCAGTGTGTGTTCGACGCCCGCGTAGGTGAGGCGGACCCCGAGATCGGTTCCGCGTTCACCGGACGCGACGACCTGCACACCGTCGAAGTGCTCGAACCGCACATCCCACAGCCACGACAGATCCTCGCCGTCCGGCACCTGACCGTTGACGGCGATGACGAGACCGTCGACGGTCGGGTCGATCATGGACAGCGCTTCCTGCCAGCCCGCGGGGTTCTTCGCCAGCAGCATGCGCACCGAATGCGGGCCCACCTGCACCGTCGAATACCGGCCGGCGACCTCTTCGACGATCGAGGCCGCGGCGACCGCCTCGGCCGGATCGGCGCCGAGCGCGACGGCGGCGGCGACCGCCTGCGCGGCATTGCCCCGATTGGCGCGACCGGGCAGGGTCAGCTTCATCGGCAGCACCAGCCCGTCCGGGCCGTACAGGTTCTCGTCGTCGACCCACCAATGAGGCTGGGGCCGAGCGAAATCGGAGCCACTGCTGTACCAGTGGTCGCCGTCGCGGACGATGGGCTCGCCGGAGCGGGGGCAGCTGACCGAGTCGTTGGCCCAGCCGGCACCCGCCGCCACCCACACGACGTTCGGGTTGTCGTAGGCCGCGGAGGTGACGAGGACGTCGTCGCAGTTCGCGACGATCACGGCATCGGGATGACGCTGCAGACCCGCGCGCAATTTGCGTTCGATCATGTTGATCTCGCCGACGCGGTCGAGCTGGTCGCGGCTGAGATTGAGCAGCACGATCGCCTGCGGATCGAGTGCGTCGGCGACGTGCGGTGTGTGCAGCTCGTCGACCTCGATCGCGGCGAGCGGCGCGGTGAGGTTCGAGGCGAGGGTGGAGACGATGCCGGCGTCCATGTTCGCCCCGTCCGGCTGCGTCGCGACGTCGTCGAGAGTTGCGAGCGCGGCCGCGGTCATGCGGGTCGTGGTGGACTTGCCGTTGGTGCCGGTGACGAGCACCGTTCTCCGGCCGTGACCGAGCTGCTTCATCAGCGTCGGATCGATCTTCAGGGCGATCAGCCCGCCGATCATCGAGCCCTTGCCGCGTCCGGCCTTCTGCGACGCCCACGCGGCTGCCTTCGCCGCGCGCAACGCCAACCGGCCGCGCGTGGTGATTCCAGTGCTAGTACCCACCCCGGCGAGTTTTCCACAGCTGCGTTCGGG
>NZ_JADZGH010000259.1:47497-72636 GCF_015865005.1 Rhodococcus sp. CX | reverse complement strand
GTGCGGTCACACCGCGACCGGACGGCCGGAATCGCTCACAGACCGGCCGTGGGCGGGTGCGAGCGTGTGCCGCGCGTGCTCCCTGGCACCGGACGCAGGGATCAAGGGGGCGACGGCCGGCGGAGGTGAGTTCCGTGCTCGAGAACGAGACGACCGGGATCGGGGCGAAGAGCTGCCGATTGCCTCGCCCGGGCGGTGCCGGCACGTGGAGCGGCGCTCCGCGCCGGTGTGCCTTTGTGGCGCCTCCGACCGCCACAAAGGCACACCGGCGCCGCAGGCGCCTTAGGAGAGAGCCTTCGCCTTCAGCGCCTGGAACTCCTCCTCGGTGATGGTCCCGGCGTCGAGGAGCGCCTTGGCGTCGGCGATGTGCTCGGCGGGGGACTTGCCCGCGACCTCGCGGATGTAGTTGTCCTGGGCGGTCTTGAACTCGGCGGCTTCCCGCGCGCTCCGCTTGGCCATGCCGTCGCCGTGGACGATCAGGTACACCAGCGCGGTGAGCAGCGGGAAGATGAACAGGAAGATGATCCAGATCGCCTTCACCCAACCGGACTGCTCACGATTGCGGAACAGGTCGCCGATGATCATCCACAGCATGATCAGGTAGGCGACGAACGCGAAGCTGACGATGATGAACCAGATGATGTCCCAGAAATCCATGGAGCTTCCCTCTCGTCCCGTGTGAACCTCGAGTCCCGATCCGGAGGGGAGCCGTCACGCCGGGAGAAACAGCAAACGCGGCGGCACCCCCGGGAGACTTCCCGAAGAGTACCGCCGCGTTTGTCCGAATGCAGGCCGAACGGCGAGCGGAATCAGTGCGCCCGGTTGACCGCCGAGACGACCGCGCGCAGCGATGCGGTGGTGATCGACGGAGCGATGCCCACGCCCCAGACCAGCTTGGTGGTTCCGTCCGGACGGGTCACGTCCGCCTCGACGTAGGCGGCGGCGTTCGCGTCGTCACCGGCCGACATCGCGTGCTCGGCGTACCCGCGCACGGCGACCCGGTAACCGATCGTCTCCAGCGCGTCGACGAACGCGGCCAGCGGGCCGTTGCCCTCGCCCTCGATCTCCTTCTCGACGCCGTCGACCTTGACGGTCGCGACGATGCGGTCGGTGCCGTCGTCGGTTTCCGAGGCGGTGACCTTCTGACGCATCCGCTCCAGCGGCGTGATCGGGGCCAGGTACTCCTCGTGGAAGATGTCCCACATCTCCTTGGGGCTGACCTCGCCGCCCTCGCCGTCGGTGACCTTCTGCACCGCGCTGGAGAACTCGATCTGCAGACGCCGCGGCAGGTTCAGGCCGTGGTCGTGCTTCATGATGTACGCGACGCCACCCTTGCCGGACTGGCTGTTGACACGGATCACGGCCTCGTAGCTGCGGCCGACGTCCTTCGGGTCGATCGGCAGGTAGGGAACCGCCCAGACGATGTCGTCGACGTCCTGATCGGCGTCGTCGGCGTCGACCTTCATCTGGTCCATGCCCTTGTTGATGGCGTCCTGGTGGCTTCCGGAGAAGGCCGTGTAGACCAGGTCGCCGCCGTACGGGTGCCGCTCGTGAACCGGCAGCTGGTTGCAGTACTCGACCGTGCGCCGGATCTCGTCGATGTTCGAGAAGTCGATCTGGGGGTCGACGCCGCGGCTGAACAGGTTGAGGCCCAGGGTCACCAGGCAGACGTTGCCGGTGCGCTCACCGTTGCCGAACAGGCAGCCTTCGATGCGGTCGGCGCCGGCCATGTAACCCAGCTCTGCCGCGGCGACACCTTCACCGCGGTCGTTGTGCGGGTGCAGCGACAGGATGATGCTGTCGCGCTTGGCCAGGTTGCGGTGCATCCACTCGATCGAGTCGGCGTACACGTTCGGCGACGCCATCTCGACCGTGGCGGGCAGGTTGATGATGACCGGGTTCTCGGGGGTCGCGCCCAGCACGTCGACGACCGCGTCGCAGACCTCCTTGGCGTACGACAGCTCGGTGCCGGTGTACGACTCGGGCGAGTACTCCCAGCGCCAGTTCGTGTCGGGGTGGTTCTTCGCCTCTTCCAGCACCAGTGCGGCGGCATCCGTCGCGATCTTCTTGATCGCTTCCTTGTCGGCGCGGAACACGACACGGCGCTGCAGGATCGACGTCGAGTTGTAGAAGTGGACGATCACGTTCTGCGCGCCGGCGCAGGCCTCGAAGGTCCGCTTGATCAGTTCCGGCCGCGACTGCGTCAGCACCTGGATCGTCACGTCGTCCGGGATCGCGCCGTCCTCGATGATCTCGCGGACGAAGTCGAAGTCGGTCTGGCTCGCCGAGGGGAAGCCGACCTCGATCTCCTTGTAGCCCATCCGGACCAGCAGGTCGAACATGCGGCGCTTGCGGGCGGGGCTCATCGGGTCGATCAGCGCCTGGTTGCCGTCTCGCAGGTCGACGGCGCACCACGCGGGCGCACGGTCGATGACCTTGTCGGGCCAGGTGCGGTCGGGCAGCGAGATCGGCTCGACCTCCTCCGCGAACGGCAGGTACCGGTACACCGGCATCGAGGAGTTCTTCTGCTTGTTCCAGGACGGCTGGTCGGCCGGAGCCGGCTTGCTCGGCGGCGTGATGGTGCGCGAACCGGAAGTGAATGCGTCGGCGGGTGACATGACGTGCTCCAAAGAAAATGTGGACCTGTGGGTCCGAATCAGAATATCGACCGGCGCGTCGAAACCCCGCGACGGGAAGCCGGTCTGGTCAGATCCCGCCGCGGCGGCCGAGGAGAAGGGCGCGCTGCATGCCTGGCAGTGTACTCGTCCCGGCCCAGTCGGGCCCAGAGGGGGGCGATCCATCTCACACAATGGACGCGGCCGAAACCGGTGATCCGGACATGAAGGACAACCCTGCAGGGTGCTGGACGTGCCCCGCACCTGCGCGGACGACGAGGCGGTGGGGCTCCTCGGTTCGGGCGAGCTGCTCGGCCCGAACCGGCCGTTTCCGGGGGACGGCGAAGGGCAACGCGATGATCGTCGAGAACCCGACCGAGGAGTCCGGTTGCCGACTTGTGGCGAACACCGGTGGCGGTGTGTGGCTCGCGTGCGTCTTCCCGTACGTGCGCCCGGCGATCGTGTTCCGGGCCCGACCGCGTCGGTCTCCGCGGGCCGGACCTGGAAGGTCGGTCGGTGCCTATTGTCATGTGGCCGAGGGTATTTCGCCGGTACCGACTCGTCGTGGCTCCACCGCGTCGATCGGATGCGCGCTCGGTGCTTCGAACGCGGCAATCTCCTGTGGCGGCAGGTTCGGATTCTCTGGGCCTCGTCCGGAGCGGTCACGGCATCTCGCTCGACCGAAGGCCTGGAATTACTCGATCGGTGGGATCGACGAGATCTGACCGATCGCATGCCGCTACGCGCGCCCACTCGGTGATCATTTTCGGAACCCGGCCGTGTCACTCGGGGAAGATTCCTCGCGGTATTTTTCGGGGCTCGATTCGTTGATCAACGCATGCCGAATCCATTTCGGCTCACGTGAGGGCGTCGCGGTCGGAATCGGCAGCAGCCAACACTTCTGAGTAGCGCTCCGATGATTTCGGACAATTCATACCGTCGGTATGTACACTGCTTTTGGACTCGTTCGAATACCGGAAATGGAGGTTTCCTGTGGCGAAAAGAACCGTTGTCGAGATATTCGACGACATCGACGGAACCCCTTTGGAAGAGGACGGAGAGACGATAAGTTTTGCACTCGACGGGGTCGAATACACCATCGATCTGAACAAGAAGAACGCTCGGGACTTCCGCAAGAAGATCGAGCCCTACGTGGCGAATGCCACCCGTGTCGGAGGACGCAAGCGGCGAGGAAGCCCGCCCGGCGTCTCGGGTTCGCCGACTTCCAAGGAGATCCGGGAATGGGCCATCTCGGCCGGTTACGAGGTCCCTGCCCGCGGACGCATGCCGCAGTCGCTCGTCGACGAGTACACGGCGGCGCACTGACCTCCGTTCCGTGTCGGTCCGTAGACGGCAAGCACAGTCACGCAGCGCCACAGGCGATCACGCTGTTCCGCAGCCGGTGTTCGAGAGCGCGACCTACCGTGGTGACACGGGGTCTGCGACCGTCGTGGACATCGCAGTGGAGGTGTCATGTCTGCCAGGTTCGAGCTCTTCAAGGACACCGGCGGAGATTTCCGGTTCCGGCTGAAAGCAGCCAACGGCGAGATCATCGCGGCCAGCCAGGGTTACACCTCGAAGGCAGCGGCTCAGAACGGTATTGCGTCGGTCAAGGCCAATGCCGCCTCGGCTCCCGTGGAGGACTTGACCTCGAAAAAGTCGTGAATCGGGGTCTGTCGACGATATCGACGACCGGGTCGCGCCCGACCGACCTGTGGTCCTGCGACCGGTGTGCAGGACCACAGGTCGGGCGCGATTACAAGCGGCGGTTTGGGTCGGTGCCGTAGACGGTGCCGTCTGCAACGGGTGTCGCCGGCGCGTTGCGCCGCTTGAGTCCGGCCAAGCCGACCAGCCCGGCAAGGCCGAGCAGGCCCCACAGGCCGGTGTTGTCACCGTCGTCGGGATCGTTTTCGGCTTGAGCGACAACAGCCGCGGTGGCCGGGGCGGAGGTGTCGGCATGGGCAAGGCCGGCACCGGTGAAGGCGACCGTGGTCGCGGCGAGGACAGCAATGATTGTCTTGCGCATGGGGATTCTCCCTGATCTGTAAGGGTGGCACGGAAATTCGGTCCCTGCTGAACCGTGGAGTCCGCGTCGAACAAGAAGTCCTGTTCCCATCCGGCGGCATTGCGAAACAACCCTCGGCGGAACGGAATCGTCGCCGTGGCCGGCACCGGGTGTTCTTCCGGCCGGGGCCGACGGCACTTTTCGCCGGGCCGGCATGAATTCACCCGGCCGTGGGAATCCGGACTCATGGCCCAGCGAACCGAGCACGCGGTCGCGGCATCGAGTCGGTGGATCGACAGCGACGGGATCCGGTACCCGTGCGGTGACACGCACGCATGGACGCCCGGCACGAATCAAACCTTGTGCGGAGTTCCGCTCTCTCGTTCCCGTCTGGATCGCTTCGCGCACGTGCCGTGGAGCGAGGCGCTGTACCTGGCGGAGATCGGGGAGCACGGCGTCGTCTTGTGTCGTCGCTGCACCGGGGCCACGCAGAGCGACCGGCGCCGGTGGGTCCGCACCAACCCGCGGCCGTGATCACCGGGTGAGCCGACGTCGAGGACCCGGCGACCGTCGTGGCTCAGGCCGACCACGAGCGCCAGCGCAGCCGGTCGATCGTGATCACCGGGCCGGGTGGCCGTTGTTCTCGGTACTGCGGGTACTTGCGGGCCAGCGCGTCGAGTCCGGTGGCGCCCGCCTCGGTGTCCGCGTCGTGGACCGTGGCGATGCCGTCGATGCGGATCCACCACAGCTGCGACCAGTCGTCGCTGTAGTGGTCGACGAGCACGCTCACCCGCGGATTCTCGGCGATGTCGGTCAGGCGCCGCAGCCGCCGGGTGGTCTTCGGCTTGTCGTCGACGCAGGTGTGGATCGCGTCGCCGTCCAGGGCGAACACGATCGGGACCACGTGCGGCGTGCCGGACCCGTCCGCCGTGGCGAGTCGGGCCACCCGGGCGGCAGCGACGCGGCGGCGGGCGTCCATGCACCTCACGCTAGCCCTCCGGGCGCTCCGCGCCGGTGTGCACAAGTGGCGCCCGGAACCGCCACAAAGGCACACGGGCGCCGGAGGCGCAGGACGGCCCGAGCGGGGTCGTCCGGGGCCTCATCGGTAGACTCGCTTCCTGGTACTTGCACCCAATACCCGGAGGTTCGCCAGCGTGGCACTCGTCGTCCAGAAGTACGGAGGATCCTCGGTCGCGACGGCCGAGCGGATCCGGCGCGTCGCTGAACGGATCGTCGAGACCAAGAAGGCGGGCAATGACGTCGTCGTGGTCGTCTCCGCCATGGGCGACACCACCGACGAGTTGCTGGACCTCGCTCAGCAGGTGTGCCCGGTGCCGCCGGCCCGCGAGATGGACATGCTCCTCACCTCCGGTGAGCGCATCTCCAATGCTCTCGTCGCGATGGCCATCCACTCGCTCGGTGCCGAGGCCCGTTCGTTCACCGGCTCGCAGGCCGGTGTGATCACCACCGGCAGCCACGGCAACGCCAAGATCATCGACGTCACGCCGGGTCGTGTCCGGGCCGCGCTCGACGAGGGCAGCATCGTCCTGGTCGCGGGCTTCCAGGGCGTCAGCCAGGACAGCAAGGACATCACCACGCTCGGCCGCGGCGGATCGGACACCACCGCCGTCGCGCTGGCGGCGGCCCTGAACGCCGACGTCTGCGAGATCTACACCGACGTCGACGGTGTGTTCACCGCCGACCCGCGCATCGTCAAGGACGCGCAGCGACTCGACACTGTCTCCTTCGAGGAGATGCTCGAACTCGCCGCGTGCGGTGCGAAGGTGCTCATGCTGCGTTGCGTCGAGTACGCCCGCCGCTACAACGTGCCCGTGCACGTTCGTTCGTCGTACACCACCAAGCCCGGCACGATCGTGTCCGGATCGATGGAGGACATCCCCGTGGAAGAGGCCCTGATCACCGGCGTCGCGCACGACCGCGGCGAAGCCAAGGTCACCGTCGTCGGCCTGCCCGACACCCCCGGCTACGCGGCGAAGGTCTTCCGGGCCGTAGCCGACGCCGAGATCAACATCGACATGGTGTTGCAGAACATCTCGAAGGTCGAGACCGGCAAGACCGACATCACCTTCACCCTGCCGATGGCCGACGGCCCGCGTGCCGTCGAGCTGCTGACCAAGCAGCAGGACGAGATCGGCTTCACCCAGGTGCTGTTCGACGATCACATCGGCAAGGTGTCGCTCGTCGGGGCCGGGATGAAGAGCCACCCGGGCGTGACCGCGAAGTTCTGCGAGGCGCTCGCCGCGGCCGGCATCAACATCGATCTCATCTCCACGTCGGAGATCCGCATCTCGGTGCTGGTCGACGACACCGAACTCGACGACGCGGTCCGTGCCCTGCACGCCGCGTTCGACCTCGGCGGCGAGGAAGAAGCCGTCGTCCACGCCGGAACGGGACGGTAATCATGACCACCATTGCTGTTGTAGGTGCGACCGGCCAGGTCGGCATCGTCATGCGCACGCTCCTCGAGGAGCGCAACTTCCCCGCCGACAAGGTGCGGTTCTTCGCGTCGGCCCGCTCGGCCGGCAAGAAGCTGCCGTTCCGCGGCGAGGAGATCGTGGTCGAGGACGCCGCGGCGACCTCCGACGAGGATCTGAAGGGCATCGACATCGCGCTGTTCTCGGCGGGTGCGACCCTCTCCCGTGAGCAGGCCCCGCGCTTCGCGGCGGCCGGTGCGATCGTCGTCGACAACTCGTCGGCGTGGCGCAAGGACCCCGAGGTCCCGCTCGTCGTCAGCGAGGTCAACCCCGAGCAGGCGAAGAACCCGCCGAAGGGCATCATCGCCAACCCGAACTGCACCACGATGGCCGCGATGCCGGTCCTGAAGGTCCTGCACGACGAGGCGGGCCTGCAGCGCCTGATCGTCTCGAGCTACCAGGCCGTGTCCGGCAGTGGCATCGCCGGCGTCGAGGAGCTCCTCGGCCAGGCGCGCGCGGTGATCGCCGACGCCGACAAGCTCGTCCACGACGGCAGCGCCGTCGACTTCCCGGCGCCGGAGAAGTACGTCGCGCCGATCGCGTTCAACGTGCTGCCGCTGGCCGGTTCGCTCGTCGACGACGGCTCGGGCGAGACCGACGAGGACCAGAAGCTGCGCAACGAGTCGCGCAAGATCCTGGGCCTGCCGGATCTGCTCGTGTCGGGCACGTGCGTGCGCGTCCCGGTCGTGACCGGCCACTCGCTGTCGATCAACGCCGAGTTCGAGCGGCCGCTGTCGGTCGAGCGCGCGAAGGAACTGCTGGCGAACGCTCCCGGTGTGTCGCTCGTCGACGTGCCGACGCCGCTGGCCGCCGCAGGCAACGACCCGTCGCTCGTGGGCCGCATCCGGCAGGATCCGGGCGTGCCGGACGGACGGGGTCTGGCGCTGTTCGTCTCGGGCGACAACCTGCGTAAGGGCGCTGCGCTCAACACGATCCAGATCGCAGAGCTGCTCGTCTGAGCGAGTAGCCTCCCACTGCACTCGAGCGAGTGGATCACCCTTCGGGGTGGTCCACTCGCTCTTTTCGTCGCGCCGGTCCGAAAATGTGCCAGTCTGACAGCGTGCCGTCCATCCGCTCTGCAACGCTCGACCGCATCGACCCGGCAACCCTCTATCGGATAGTTCGGCTACGCCTCGAGGTGTTCGTCTACGAGCAGGGGATCGTCTGCGAACCCGAGCTCGACGGTCTCGATCTCGAACCGACCACCACGCTGTACTGGACCGAGGTCGACGGCGACGTGGTGGCGACCCTGCGGGTCCTCGACGACGGGCCGGTGATCCACATCGGGCGGGTCGCCACCGCGAAGCATGCCCGCGGGCGTGGTCACGCGGCGCGGCTGATCGATGCCGTGATCGGCGACTTCCCCCGTCCGATCGAGATCTCGGCGCAGGCGTATCTGGAGAAGTGGTACGGCCGCTGGGGTTTCCGCCGGACCGGGCCGAACTATCTCGAGGCCGGGATCGACCATGTGCCGATGCGTCGGGAGGCCGGCTGACCGTCCTCGGAGCCCGGAAAAAGAAAGTTACAAACAGTCTGGACTGTTTGTAGTTTTACCGTTACTCTCGGTTTCGTGACCGACACCACAGCCGGTGTGCCCCGCACACAGGCCCAGCGAACCGCGGCGACGAGAGCCAAGTTGCTCGACGCCGCCGTCGACTCCCTCGTCGAACTGGGATACGCGGGCACCAGCACGCAGGGCATCGCCAAACGCGCCGGCGTGTCCCGCGGCGCCCAGTTGCACCACTTCCCGACCAAGGAGTCGCTCGTCGTCGCGGCCGTCGCGCACCTCGTCGACAAACGGCTCGCGGAGATCCTCGAGGCACGGCCCGAACCGGACCGCGCGCTCGAGACGCTGTTCGACGCGTTCGTCGGCCCGTTGTTCGACGCGGCACTCGAACTGTGGGTCGCCGCCCGCACCGACCCCGCTCTGCACGAGGCGATGATCCCCTTGGAGCGGAAGGTGTCCGACGCCCTGCACGTCGGCTGCCTCGAGATCATGGGCGACCGGATCAGTCCGGACGCCATCGACCTGAGTATCGAACTGGCCCGCGGCTTCGCGGTGTCCTCCCTGATGCGTACCCCCGAATCCGATCGTGAGTTCCGGGAGCGGCTGCTCCCCGTCTGGAAAGCGCTGGTGATGAAATGAGTTCGGCAACGCTCCCCACCCACGTGCACACCCTCGTCGTAGGCGCCGGGTTCGGCGGAATCGGCATGGCCGCAACGCTGTTGCGCGAGGATCCGAAGGCGGACGTCGTCGTGATCGAACGCGGGGACGACGTCGGCGGTACCTGGCGGGTGAACAACTACCCCGGGGCCGCGTGCGACGTGCCCAGCGCGCTGTACTCGTTCTCCTTTGCGCCCGAGCCGGATTGGTCGAAGGCCCACGGCACCCAGGCCGAGATCTACGCCTACCTGCGCCGCGTCGCACGTGAGACCGGAGTGACCGACCGGACCGTGTTCGACTGCGAACTGCGCGATGCGCAGTGGGACGACGCGCGGGGGAGCTGGCTCGTGTCGACCTCCAAAGGTGACTTGACCGCCGACGTCCTCGTCGCCGCCACCGGTGCCCTGTCCACTCCGACCCTGCCGAAGGTTCCGGGACTGGAGCTGTTCGGCGGCACCATGTTCCACTCCGCCGAGTGGAACCACGACTACGACCTGACCGGCAAGCGGGTCGCCGTGATCGGTACCGGAGCATCGGCGATCCAGTTCGTTCCCGCCATCGTCGACAAGGTCGCGCACCTCACCCTCTTCCAGCGGACCGCCTCGTGGGTCATGCCCAAGCACGACCACACGATCGCGGCTCCGGTCAAAGCGCTCTATCGCCGGGTCCCGGCGGCACAGAGGCTGGTCCGTGCGGCCGTCTACGGCCAGAAGGAAACCTACGTGGTCGGGATGACCAAGCCGTTCGCGCGCAAGTGGATCGTGCCGCTGTTCGAACGCCGGGCGCGGTCCATCCTCGCGAAGCAGGTCGCCGATCCCGAGCTGCGCGCGAAGCTCGAGCCGAACTTCCGGATCATGTGCAAGCGGATCCTGTTGTCCAACGACTGGTTCCCCGCGATCACTCGGCCCGATGTCACCGTGGTCGCCTCCGGTCTCACCGCGGTCACCGAGAACGCCGTCGTCGACGACAAGGGCAACGAGTACGAGGTCGACGCGATCATCTTCGGCACCGGCTTCACGCCGACCGAACCTCCTGTGGCCCAGCACATTCGGGGTACCGGCGGACGCACCCTCGCCGAGACGTGGAACGGCAGTCCGTCCGCGCACCTCGGCACGGCGGTGCACGGGTTCCCGAACCTGTTCCTCATGTACGGACCGAACACCAACCTCGGCCACAGCTCCATCGTGTACATGCTCGAATCACAGGCCACCTACATCGCCGACGCGATCCGCACGATGCGCACCCGACGGCTGAGCTCCGTCGAGGTGACCGACGGCGCGCAGCGACGCTACAACTCCGGACTGGATCCGATGCTCGCCGATACGATCTGGAACGCGGGCGGATGCCAGAGCTGGTACCTGGACCGCAAGGGCCGCAACTCCGTGATGTGGCCGACCTTCACCTGGAAGTTCCGGCAGGCGACCCGGCGTTTCGACTCCGAGAACTACGTGGCGCGCCCCGCCGCCGAGCAGGTGAACGCATGACCCATTACGACGTGCTCGTGATCGGCTCGGGCTTCGGTGGCAGCGTCTCGGCACTGCGGTTGACCGAGAAGGGCTACCGCGTCGGTGTCCTCGAGGCCGGGCGGCGGTTCAGCGACGACGAGCTGCCGAAGACCAGCTGGCGGCTGCGCAAGTACCTGTGGGCACCGGCCCTCGGCTGCTACGGCGTCCAGCGCATCCACCTGCTGCCCGACGTGCTGGTGATGGCCGGCGCAGGGGTCGGCGGAGGATCGCTCAACTACGCCAACACGCTCTACCGGCCACCGTCGGCGTTCTTCCGGGATCCCCAGTGGGGGCACATCACCGACTGGGAAGCCGAACTCGGCCCGTACTACGACCAGGCCGCGAAGATGCTCGGAGTCCGCCCCAATCCGTCGACCACTCCCGCCGACGAGGTGATGCGCTCGGTCGCCGAGGACATGGGTGTCGGTGAGACCTTCACGACCACGCCGGTCGGCGTGTTCTTCGGAACGCCCGGCGAGACCGTGCCGGATCCGTTCTTCGGCGGTGCCGGACCCGAGCGCACCGGCTGCACCGAATGCGGTGGGTGCATGACCGGCTGCCGGGTCGGGGCCAAGAACACCCTCGTCAAGAACTACCTGTACCTCGCCGAGAAGGCCGGTGCGACCGTCCATCCGCTCACGACCGTCACCGAGGTGCGTCCGCGGGAGGGTGGCGGCTACGAGATCCACACGAAGAGCACCAACCGGATCCGTAAGCGCCGCAAGGTCTTCACCGCAGATCAGGTCGTCGTCGCGGCCGGCACGTACGGCACCGCGCGGTTGCTGCTCGCGATGCAGGAGACCGGTGCGCTGCCGAACCTGTCGCCCCGCCTCGGCACGGTCGTGCGCACCAACTCGGAGGCGGTGCTCGCCGCGTCCGCGCAGGACACCACGATCGACTACACCCGCGGCGTGGCGATCACGTCGTCGTTCCACCCGGACGACCACACGCACATCGAGCCGGTCCGATACGGCAAGGGCAGCAACGCCATCGGCCTGCTGCAGGCACTGCTCACCGACGGCGGCGGTCGCGCCCCGCGACTGGTGAAGTTCTTCGGTGTCGCCGCCCGCAACCCGGGCGCGTTCTTCCGCAGTCTGTCGGTGCGGCACTGGTCCGAACGCACCGTGATCGCGCTCGTCATGCAGACCGACGACAACTCGCTCGAATTGCGCAGCCGCCGAAGCCCGTTCGGTCGCGGTGTGACGAGCAAGCCCGGACCGGGCGAACCGCCGCCGGAGTGGATCCCGGTGGGGCACGAGGCGATCCGGCGGGTCGCGGACAAGCTCGACGGTGATGCGGGAGGCTCGATCGCCGATCTGGTGAACATTCCGATGACCGCCCACTTCCTCGGTGGCTGCGTCATCGGCGACTCGGCGGACACCGGCGTCGTCGACCCGTACCTGCGCGCGTACGGCCATCCGGGGCTGCACGTCGTCGACGGCTCGGCGGTCAGCGCGAACCTGGGTGTGAACCCCTCGCTCACCATCACCGCGCAGGCCGAACGCGCGATGGCCCTGTGGCCCAACAAGGGTGAAGCCGACACCCGCCCCGCGCTCGGGGAGGGCTACGTGCCTGTGGCGCCGGTGGCGCCGGTCCGGCCGGCGGTGCCCGCCGACGCTCCGGCCGCGCTGCTGCTGCCCGTACCCACCGTCCGCCGAGAGGAACCCGCACATGCTGTGGAGCGTGCCTGAGAGCAGCACGGACCGGGAGGACTGGCCGGTCTCGCCCCCGCCGCCCTGGCCGGCGGCCGTGCGCGCGACCCTGTGGTGGCACCGCAGTACCCCCGACGCGGCGCAGTTCGGGCCGGGCGGGACGACGCTGCCGTTCACCCTCGCGATGATGGTGGACTACCTCGAGTCGCCGGTCGGACCCTACCGGGAGATCCTGGCCAGCCCGGTGCTGCGACCGGGCGTGATTCCGTCGATGGCGGTGCCGTTCATCGCCGTCGACTCGGAGCCGTCGGTGCACGGCGGCCGGACCCACTGGCATCTGCCGAAGGTGCTTGCGGAGTTCGCCGGCGACGTCACCCGGACGTTCTCGGCGACGGGTGAGTCGTGGAAGGTGACGACCACGGCATCGCCCAAGGGCCCCGAGCTGCCCATCGCCGGGGGGCTGACGTTCGCGCAGCCCCTCGACGGCGGGGGACTGTTGCGGGCGACGGCCAAGCTGCGCGGCCGCTTCCGGTACGCCCGGGTGGAGGTGCAGGCCGGCGGTCCGACGCTCGACCGGTGGCTGCGGGCCGGAACCCATCACGGCATCGTCATCACACGGGGTCGGATGAGTACGGGGCCGGGTCGGTAGCGCGGATCGGCGGAGGCAGGAGACAGCCGCGCGTGGGCGACCGCGCGCGGCTGTCTTCCCGTCGGCGGACCCCTACGACGCCTCGCGCATTGTCAGTCCACCGAGTTCGATCGTGTACGTCCGGGCCGCCTCGTCCCACCACACCGCGTACGTGGTGGGGTAGAGGCCGGTGCGCTGGTATGCCTCGGGCTGCGGCAGCTGCTCGTGCAACAGCGGCCGGGAGGCGAGCCAGTCGCGGCTCATCATCGGTTCGACGAACCCCTGCCGTCCGTTCCACGTGCCGTACAACACCGTCTCAGTGAGGTGGTGTCCCGATTCGGCGGTGTCGACCCAGTGCAGTCCCATGCGCGGAACCGTCGACATCAGCGGATCCCCGCTCGGTGCGTAGCCCGCGGGCAGGTATCTCGGGTCCGGCAGGGTGGTGGCTGCCTGGACGTAGCCGGGGACGAACGGGTCGATCGTGGACACCGTGGCACTGTCGAGCAGATAGAAATGCACGTCGAAGTGCGGCACGTCGAAACCGTGCTCGGGGTTGTGGCCGTGCGAATTCCAGTCGACGGTGACGTGGTCGAACGGCGTGGCCTTCGCCTGCTCGGGCAGCTCGAGCACGTACTCCTCGGTGGTCGGCAGCAGGCCGTCGGGCAGTTCGTCGAGCGTGGCCGCGTCGAGCCTGACCCCGATCGTGGCCGGCGTGCCGTCGTCGTCGAGGGTGACGTACGCGCGGGCGTTGCCCGCCCCGACGGGACGCGTGGGGCCCTCGACCAGGCCGGAAATGCCCCCACCGGCCGCGGTCGCGGGAGTCACGAACAATCCGAGGCACCCTGCGGCGGCGATCACGGCGAGCAGGCGCGCGCAGGGTCGAATCACCATGTACAGCCCTCGATTTCCGACGCGGGGGTATCCGTCGTTTCGGATACTAACTGCGCGTCGGGCGGGCGCGGGCGCGGTAGATCGATTCGTGATCGTCGGGTGTTCCGAGTGCGTCCGGGCCTCGGCATCCGAGTGTCGCGGCAACCCGATCCCCGGCGACCGCGGCGAGGGGTGGCCGGTCGCATCAGTACATCGTTCCCATCGCGGTTCGTACCTCGGCGAGTGTCTGCTCGGCGATCTCGCAGGCGCGTCGGTTACCCTCCCGCAGGACTGCGTGGACGTGGTCCGGGTTCCCGGCGAGGTCGTCGCGCCGACGACGGTGTGCGGCAAGGAAGTCGTTGACGGCCTCCGTGGCGATCTTCTTCAGTGCTCCGGCCCCGGCGTCGCCGATCGTGTCGGCGATCTCGTGCTCGTCGCTGCCCGTGCACAGCGCCGTAGTGGTCAGCAGCGCCGAGACCCCGGGGCGGGCGACGGGGTCGAAGGTGATCCGCCGATCCGAATCGGTCGGGGCCTTGCGGATCACCGCGGCTGTCTCGTCGGCGGTCATCGACAACGTGATCGCGTTGCCGTACGACTTGGACATCTTCCGTCCGTCCAGGCCGGGTACTTCCGGGCTGGAGGTGAGCAGCGCCTGCGGCTCCGGAAACACCGCCCCGTAGCGGTCGTTGAACCGCCGGGCGATCACCCGGGTCAGTTCTACATGGGGCACGTTGTCCTTTCCGACCGGGACCAGATTGCCCTTGCAGAACAGGATGTCGGCGGCCTGGTGCACCGGATACGTCAACAGCAGGCCGCTGAGCGCGCGGCCCGAGGCGGCATGCTCGGCCTTGACGGTCGGGTTGCGGTGCAGTTCGGCTTCGGTGACCAGGCTCAGGAACGGCAGCATCAGCTGGTTCAGTGCCGGCACCGCGGAGTGGGTGAAGATCGTGGCCCGATCGGGGTCGATCCCGGCGGCCAGATAGTCCAGGACTGCGCTGTAGACGTTGTCCCGGACCCGGCCGATGGCATCGCGGTCGGTGACGACCTGGTAGTCCGCGAGGACGACGAAGGTGTCCACGCCCGAGTCGTGCAGACGCACACGCTCGGCGACGGTGCCGAAGTAGTGTCCCAGATGCAATGGGCCCGTTGGTCTTTCACCGGTAAGAACCCGATATCGACCAGGGTTCGCGGCGACGGCGGTGCGGAGAGTCTCGCTGCGTTCGACGCTGGTGGCAAGGGAAGTCATGTACTGCTCCTGAAATGGTCAGGGGCTGCACGAACCTCGATCTGGTCGGACGACGATCGCGGGCTGCGTACAGCCCGCGGACATGGTCAATTGGGCTGCCGGCGCAGCCACCACCATGCCTGTCGGATTACGATCACCCGGCCAGCGTAGCAGTTCGGCCGATTGCCGAACCATCTCTCGCCGTGCTCCAATGGAGCGGTGATTACCGTGACGCAGCGCTGGTGGCCGTACTCCTAGCGGCCCGTCGACTGTGCTTTCCGGCCGCCTCTTCCGCGGTCGATCACGCTCGCTTCCTGGACGGTGGCGGCACGTCCGGTGAGGTGGCCTCGATTCGAGAGGAACCACCCATGACCCACGACGATCCTGTTCCGGCCGGCGGTATCGGAGAGATGCTGATCAGTTCCCGTTCGCTGGACGAGTACCGGGCGATGTTCGGCCTCACCGCCGATGACCTGTTCCGACGGATCTTGGACTGCCCTGGAGGTGCGGCCGGGTTCACCGGCGAGGTGAACGACCGCGGCGGCGATGTAACTGCATGTGACACGGCCTATTTCGGTAACGGAGCGGAAGAACTGGCCGCCGTCGCGGCAGCCGAGACCGACCGCGGTGACCGATACGTCCGCGCTCACGCCGACGAGTACGACTGGACGTTCTTCGCCGACCCGGACGAGCACCGGCGCGTCCGGCAGCACGCGGTCCGGAAGTTCGCCGCCGACATGAGCCGGCACCCGCAGCACTACGTCGCCGGGCGCTTGCCGTCCCTGCCGTTCGCGGACGATAGCTTCGACCTCGTACTCAGTTCACACCTGCTGTTCAGCTATTCCGACCGCCTCGACCACGCCTTCCACGTCGACGCGATCGTCGAACTCGTGCGCGTCGCCAGCGGCGAGGTGCGGATCTTTCCGCTCGTGGCCTCGGGATCGTCGGTTCTCTATCCGCGCCTGGACGAGCTGCTCGCGGAGCTTCGGGGACGGAACATCGCCGGTGAAGTCGTCGAGGTCGACTACCGCTTCCAGAAGGGCGCCGACCGCATGCTGGTCTGCCGTGCGGCTCAGCCGCCCGTGTGCCTTTGTGGCGCCTCCGACCGCCACAAAGGCACACGGGCGAAGCGCCCCTTTTCTTGACTAATTCCAGAAAAGGGGCATACTCGTAGTCATGGAACGAACGGACGAGAACTTCGACCCTCGCGAGCAGTTGCGCTCGGTGGGGCTCCGAGTGACCGCTCCGCGCGTCGCGGTACTCGGAATGGTTGCCGCACATCCGCATTCCGATGCCGACGAGGTGGCCGCAGCCGTGCGCCGCGAACTCGGTTCCGTGTCCACCCAGGCGATCTACGATGTGCTGAAAGCCTGTGTGAGTGCGGGATTGCTCCGCCGGATAGAGCCGGCCGGCTCGCCGGCGCGGTTCGAAGCCCGAACCGGCGACAACCATCACCACCTCGTGTGCCGCAACTGCGGCACGGTCGTCGACGTCGATTGTGTGGTCGGCGCGGCCCCCTGTCTCGCTCCCTCGGACGCACGCGGATTCGCCGTCGACGAGGCCGAGATCACGTTCTGGGGACTGTGTCCCGACTGCCGTTAGTCCACCCCGTCGGCCAGGATGGTATCGCGCCCCCGGACCGAGAAGATCTACGCGCACAATGCATCAGGAGATCAGCATGACCAACGCACCCTTCACCACCAACAACGTGGGAAACCCGATCGGCAGCGACGACGAATCGCTGACCGCCGGTACCCAGGGCCCGATTCTGCTGCACGACCACTACCTCATCGAGAAGCTCGCGCACTTCAACCGGGAGCGGGTGCCCGAGCGGGTCGTCCACGCCAAGGGCGGCGGTGCGTTCGGTGAGCTCGTCGTCACCGGTGACGTCAGCGCCTACACCAACGCCAAGCTGTTCCAGCCGGGCGCGAAAACCGAATCGCTCGTGCGTTTCTCGACCGTCGCCGGTGAGCAGGGCAGCCCGGACACGTGGCGCGACCCGCGCGGCTTCGCGGTCAAGTTCTACACCGAAGACGGCAACTACGACCTGGTCGGGAACAACACGCCGGTCTTCTTCATCAAGGATCCGATCAAGTTCCCCGACTTCATCCACTCGCAGAAGCGCCTGCCCGGCTCGGGCCTGCGCGACCACACGATGCAGTGGGACTTCTGGACACTGCGGCCGGAAACCGCACACCAGGTGACGTGGCTGATGGGCGACCGCGGTATTCCGAAGACCTGGCGGCACATGGACGGGTTCGGTTCGCACACCTACCAGTGGATCAACGCCGCCGGTGAGCGCTTCTGGGTCAAGTACCACTTCAAGACCGACCAGGGGATCGAGTTCCTCACCCAGGCCGAGGCGGACACCCTCGCCGGAACCGATCCGGACTACCATCGGGCCGATCTCTACAACGCGATCGAGCGCGGCGAGTACCCCAGCTGGACGCTGAAGGTGCAGGTCATGCCGGTCGCCGAGGCCGAGGCGTACCGCTTCAACCCGTTCGACCTGACGAAGGTGTGGTCGCAGAAGGACTACCCGCTCATCGAGGTCGGCACCTGGACGCTGAACCGCAACCCGCGCAACTTCTTCGCGGAGATCGAGCAGGCCGCGTTCGCGCCGTCGAACATCGTGCCGGGTATCGGCTTCTCGCCCGACAAGATGCTGCTCGGCCGCGTGTTCTCCTACGCCGACGCGCACCGCTACCGCATCGGCGCCAACCACGCGCAGCTGCCGGTGAATGCGGCGCGCAACGAGGTGCGCTCGTACTCGCAGGACGGAAACATGGCGTTCTCGTTCAACGACCCGGCGACGCCGGTGTACGCACCGAACAGCTTCGGTGGACCGCACGCCGACCCGCAGCGGGCCGGTGACGACGGCCTGTGGGAGTTCGGCACCGAGGCGATCCGCGCCGGATACGTCCGGCACGCCGAGGACGACGACTTCGCGCAGGCGGGGACGCTCGTACGCGAGGTTCTCGACGACGCCGCGCGGGAGCGCCTGGTCGACAACATCGTCGGCCACATCCTCGGCGGAACCTCGGAGTCCTTGTACGAGCGGATCTTCGACTACTGGCGGAGTGTCGACGCCGACCTCGGCAAGAAGGTCGAGGAGGGTGTCCGGGCCGGCCGCGGCTGACCGGACGCCGGATCAGAGCAGGCCCCACCAGTAGACGAGAACGGCGAGAGCGAAGACGATCAAGGATTCCATCGTCGGCCTCCTTCGCGATGCGAGCGGTTGCCTCCATCATCCGCCCCGCCGGCACCGATCTCCACATCCACCACGTACGTGCTCACCGCTTCGGGGGAATCCCCGAAGCCCTCGAAAGGAGTGGCAAGATGAACAGCCCCATCACCAGCACACTCGATCCGGCACGCCGCGACGTCGCCGCGGACGCTCTGCAGGCCGCCCTGGTCGACCTCGTCGACCTGAGCCTGATCGGCAAGCAGGCACACTGGACGGTCGTCGGACCCCAGTTCCGCAGCATCCACCTCGCACTCGACGAGTTGGTAACAGTCGCACGTGATTTCGCGGACCAGGCGGCCGAACGACTCACCGCCATCGGTGTCGCCCCGGACGGCCGCGCCGCCACGGTGGCGCGCGAATCGGGCACGAAGGGGTTCGGCAACGACTGGACCAAGGGCGAGGAGGTCGTCGCGGCGATCGTCGACAACATCGCCGCCGTCGTCTCGCGGCTGCGTCACCGGATCGACTCCACCGCGGATGCCGATCCGGTGACGCAGGACCTGCTCATCGGGCAGACCGCTCGGCTCGAGCAGCTGCACTGGATGTGGCAGGCGCAGCTCGCCTGATCCATCACCCGTCCGTTCGAACAACTGTGTGACGGATGTGTCGGGAGTCATTGCTAGGTTGGAACCCGGACCGATGCCACGGCGTCGGGCCGGGTTCTTCTGCCTGCGCTCTCGAAAGGTGTTCTCTGTCATGGTGATGGGTCCCACCCACGCGGTTTCCGGCGCGCTCGTCGGGTTGCTCGTCGCCGACGTGCTGCCGCAGGACTGGGGTGGGCCGACGTCCACCGCCGAGACGTTCGCGTTCGCGGGGGTGTGCGCCGGCGCGGCGCTGCTGCCCGACCTCGACACCGCACAGTCGACGGTCGCCCGGTCGTTCGGCCCGGTGAGCCAGGCCGTCGCCGGTGGCATCGACCGGGTCTCGGTCGGCTACTACAACCTCACCAAGGGTCGCCGGGACCGCAAGCGCCGCGGCGGGCACCGCACCCTGACCCACACCGCGCTGTTCGCCGGACTGCTCGGGGTCGGGGTGTCCGCGCTCGTCGCGCGGTTCGGGCGCGAGGCGATCGTCGCGGTCCTGTTCGTCACCCTCGGACTGGCGCTGCGGGGACTGTTCGGGGGATGGGCGAAGCGGAACGGCTGGCTCGCGGTCACTGCGACCGCTGCCATCCTGTCGGTGCTGACGTGGACGTGGTTTCCCGGGGAGGTCGGTTCCGTCGGTCTCGGGGTGGCGGTGACGCTGGGCTGTGCGACGCACTGCCTCGGCGACGCCATCACGAAGGAGGGCATCCCGTTCCTGGCACCGTTCCTGCCGTGGCGCGGTGAGCGCTGGTGGGAGTTCAAGATGCCGCGGGTCGTCGCGATCCGCGCCGGTGGTCCGTTCGAGGTGGGGATTCTCGGGCCCGGCCTGACACTGGCGGCGGTGGGATTTGCGATCTGGTCGATCGACGGTGCGCCCGAATACATCCAGGGGGCGCTGGAAGCTTCCGGGCTCGCGTTCTGAGGGACATTTTCGGGGCCGCTGGTATCGGAACTGAACTTGTTCTATTTTGGCTCTGATCTTTCTATCCCCACCTCAGATCGGAGCTCGACGACGTGAGCGACAGCGCACCGGCCATCAGCCTCAGCCGACGTGGATTCCTCGGCGCCGCCGCAGGAGCAGCAGCGCTGACCGGCCTCGGCTGGAGCCCCGCCGGTGCCGTGCCCCTCGGCGACCCGCGGGCGACCATCCCGGCACCGCCCGACTTCCCGGCCGACATCCCGCTCGCCCAGCAGCGCTTCGAGAACTGGGCCAAGACCATCCGCTTCGACGCCGTGTGGACCGCGACGGCCCGCGATCCCCAGGACGTCGCGCGCATCGCGAACTGGGCGCACGCCCACGGCTACCGCGTCCGCCCGCGGGGCACCATGCACAGCTGGAGCCCCCTGACCGTGGTACCGGGAGGCAGCGTCGAGAAGATCGTGCTCATCGACACGATGGCGCACCTGAACTCCGTGACCGTCGACCCCTCCGGCACCCCCGCGACCGTCACCGCCGGTGCCGGGGCGAGCATCGAGTCGATCCTGACCGCCCTCGAGCACGAGGGACTGGGATGGGCGAATTCGCCTGCCATCGGTGACATCACCATCGCCGGCGCCCTGTCCATCGGTGCCCACGGTGCGACCTACCCGGCGGCGGGGGAGAAGGCGATCCCGGGGCAGTCGTTCGGCTCCCTGTCGAACCTCGTGGTCGCGCTCGACGCCGTCGTGTGGAACTCCGCATCCGGCGCCTACGAGGTGCGCACCTTCCAGCGGTCCGACGCCGACATCACCGCGTTGCTCGCCCACGTCGGCCGCAGCTTCGTCACGTCGGTGACCCTGCAGGCCGGCGCGAACTACCGGTTGCGTTGCCAGAGCTTCACCGACGTGCCGTGGCAGGAACTGTTCGCCCCGGCCGGTTCGCCCGGCCGCACGTTCGAGCGGTTCGTCGAGGAGAGCGGACGCGTCGAGGCGATCTGGTTCCCGTTCACCGAAACGCCGTGGCTGAAGATCTGGTCCGTCAGCCCGGAGAAGCCGGCCGGGTCCCGCGAGGTGTCCGGTCCCTACAACTACTTCTTCACCGATACGATCCCGGAGGCCGTGACCACCCCGCTCGGTCAGGTCGCGAGCGGTCTCCAGTCCGCCACCCCGGCGTTCGGGGCAGGCCAGTTCGGGGCTGTCGCGGCAGGACTCGTCGCGACCGGCACCAACGACCTGTGGGGCTGGTCGAAGGACCTGTTGTTCTACCTGCGGCACACCACGCTGCGGGTCGTCGCCGGTGGTGGTGTCGTGGTGACCCGTCGCGAGAACATCGCGCGCGTCATCAACGAGTTCACCACGTGGCTGCACGAACGCATGACCCACTTCGCCTCGCTCGGCCAGTACCCGGTCAACGGCCCGTTCGAGGTGCGGCTGTGCACCGTCGACGACCAGTCCGAGGTTCTCGTCGACTCGGCGGGCGCCCCGAACCTGTCGCCGGTGAGGCCGCGGCCCGACCGGCCGGACTGGGACACCGCGATCTGGATGAACGTGGTCTCGCTTCCTGGCACGGCCGGGATGCCGGCGTTCTTCCGGGAGATGGAGCAGTGGATGGCGGACCACTACTCCGGTGACTACGCGACCTTCCGTTCCGAATGGTCCAAGGGCTGGGCGTTCGACGAGGAGGGCGGCTACCGCCATGCGGAGTTCCTCGGTGAGACCATCCCGGCCATGTACCGCACCGGACTGTCGTCGAAGGCCGGCTGGGACGGCGCTCTCGAGGTGTTCGACCGGCACGATCCGCACCGCGTCTTCGGCAACGAATTCCTCGACCGGCTGTTTCCCTGAGTCGAATTCGTTCTCTGAGGCATGATCGGGCAATGACTCGTCCCGAATACGCGGCGTTGCTGCGCGCCGACACCGACCGGCTGCTCCACGTCGCCGACGGACACTTCGATCGGCCGGTTCCGACCTGCCCGGGCTGGACCGTCGAACGGCTGGTGGGGCACGTCGGCCGGGTGCACCGTCGCGCGGCGGCGTGGCTGACGACCGCTGGTGGTGAAGTCGGGGCGAGCGGAGCGACGGGGAATGTCACCGAGATCGAACAGCCGCCGGGCTCCGAGAGTCTCGTGGACTGGGTGCGGCGCGGCCTCGACGAGCTGCTCGCGGCGCAGGATGCCGCCGACCCCGAGCAGACGGTCGAGACCTGGGACGGGCCGCGGCATTCCGCGTTCTGGGTCCGGCGCATGGCGGTCGAAACCGCACTGCACCGTGTCGACGGCGAGTCGGCGGTCGGTGCGCCCACGCCGATCGATGCGGCCCTGGCCGTCGACGGTGTCGACGAGTTGTTCGAGGTGATCATCCCGCACCGCGGCACCGGCGAACTGCGTCGTGGTGGGGAGACGGTCCACCTGCACGCGACCGACCCGGATCTCGGCGAGGGACTCGGCGAGTGGTTGATCGTGCTGGGTGCCGACGCCGTGACCGTCGAACATACGCACGCGAAAGGTGATGTCGCGGTGCGTGGTTCCGCGTCGGATCTGTTGCTTCTGCTGTGGAACCGGGTGGATTCCGCCGGGCTCGAGGTGTTCGGGGACCGCGCGATCCTCGAGCGCTGGCGAAGCGCCGTGACCGTGTAGTGCAGCTTCGCTGCCGGTGTGCCTTTCTGGCGCCCCTGGCCGCCACAAAGGCACACCAGCGGCAGCCTACGAGTTCGCGAGCTCGTAGCGACGGCGGTACTCGTGCTTGGAGGTCTCGCTGACGTCGACGTCGGTCGCCTTGGCGCGCAGCGCGCCGACGGTGGCCTCCTCACGCGGGATGTGCTTGAACGGATCCCAGCCGAAGAAGCGCGCGACGTTCTCGTGCGTGATCTTGTTGATCTCCTCGTCGGTGCAGTTCGACGCCTTCAGCTCCTCCATCAGCATCTCGGGCGACCGCGGCCACGTCGAATCCGAGTGTGGGTAGTCGCATTCCCAGGCGATCGTGTCGATGCCGAGACGGTCGCGGTTGCTCAGCGCACTCGGCTCGGTGATGTAGCAGGCCAGGAAGTTCTTGCGCCACGCGTCGGTCGGGGTCACGCCCTTGGGCAGGAAGGTCCGCCCGGTCCATTCCTGGTTGGTGACGTGCCGCTCGAGCCGGTCGAGCCACGGCGGAACCCAGCCGACACCGCCCTCGCTCATCGCGAACTTCAGGTCGGGGAACTTCTTGAGCGCACCGCTGAGCATGACGTCGGTCGCGGCGATCGTCGAGATGAGCGGCGTCAGGATCATCATGTCGTCGAGGTCGAAGCCCTCGGCGCGCTTGACGAGGTTGATGCCGCCACCGATGTGCAGACTCAGCACGATGTTGCGGTCGGCGCACGCCTTGAAGATCGGATCCCAGTAGCCCGACTTGAACGGCGGATAGCCTTCGCCGACGCCGTACGGGGTCTCGGGAATGCTGATCGAACGGACACCCATCGCGTCGAGGCGCTCGATCTCCTTGACCGATTCGTCGACGTCGAAGAACGGAATGATTCCGAGCGGGATGAAGCGGCCGGGGTAGGTGCTCGGGACCTCGCCGACCACCCAGTCGTTGAACGCCTTGCACGCCGCGAGCGACAGCTTCTTGTCCGGCAGACTCGCCAGGTGCGTGCCCGCGAATCCGGGGAACGTGGCGAACAGGGTCGCAGCGAGGGTGCCGTTGGCGTCCATGTCGCGCACGCGCAGACTCATGTCGTAGATGCCCGGCCGCATCTCGGCGTAGCCGGTGGGGTCCATGCCCCATTCCTCCTTGGGCCACGACGCGACCGCGTTGAGTCCCGAGCTCCCGACCACGACGCCCTGGAACATCCACGCCTGCACGTCGGGATTTCGCGGGTTGGCGGTCAGCTTCGGTGCCTGGTCCTTGAGGCTCTTGGGGAAGTATTTCTCGAAGAGATCGGGCGGTTCGACCACGTGGTCGTCGATGCTGATCATCACCATGTCGTCAATGTTCATCGGAATCCTCTCGTGCGGAACAGAGCTGTCCGGCGGCACTCGCTCCTGTGAGAATATTACTTTCAGAACTGAGAATCCAGATTTCGATCCGCCGCGAAGGGACGCCAACACGGCAGGCAGAACCTCTGTCATGATGCCGATATGAAAGAGAACGCCATTTCCGTCGACTTCTCGGAGGATCTGTCCGAGCTCATCCTGTCGGGGGCGCGCACGTTCACCGCGGACTTCGGACTGAACACCCTCCTGCTCGACGAGCGCCGCTCGGTGATCCGCGCGAACCTCACCGACAAGGTGCGCTCCCCGGCCGGCGGGCCGGCTCTGGGCTTCCTGGTCACCGCCGTCGACATCGTGACCTCCGACCCCGCGCTCGTCGCCGGGGCCGGCGACTGGACCGCAACGCAGGACCTGTCCCTGCACGCCGTGAGCACGCCGAAGGACGGCCCGCTGTTCGTCGACGCCAACCTCGTCCGTACCGGCAAGAAGACGGTCGTCGTCTCGGCGGACGTCTACGACGGTCACGGTCGCCAGGACATCGCCGGTTTCGCACGCGAGATCGACGCCGGCGCGGCGGACGAACCCGGCGGACCGACCCTCGTGGCGCGCGGGCTCGTCACCTTCGCGCGGCTGCCCCGGCACGCGGCAGCCCACGCGGACCTCTACACACCCGAACAGTGGGTTGGCAAGGTGCGCGCTCACCCGGACCGCGAAATCGACGGCGACATCTACGAACGCCTCGATTTGCGCGTCGTCGACGCGGCGGCCGGCATCCTCGAACTCGACCGGAGCGTGTTCGTCATCAACCAGATCGGCACCATCCAGGGCGGCGCACAGGCCCTGCTCGCCGAGGCCGCCGCCCACGCGATGCGACCCGGACTCGTCGCCACCGACATGCTCGTCCGCTACCTGTCCCAGGTGCGGTCCGGCCCGGCGCGCTCGTACGGCACCGTGCTGCGCGACGCCCCCGACCACAGCGTGATCGACATCCGTCTCGTCGACGCCGGTGACGACGAGCGGGTGCTCGCGCTGATCACGGTGACACTGCAGCGCCCGTAGGCGCCGTTCGAGTGTGCACAACTTGTCGCGTCGCGTCGGCGCGTCGCAACAATTTGTGCGCACTCGGCAGGGGCGCATCGAATTTCACGCATCCAAGCGTTCGACCCGGTCCGGTCCAAGCGCGGGGGAGCAGCGTCTGCGAGGTGACTTCAACCTCGACGAACCAGAACGGGCCGACGACTGTTCCGGCCACCCCGAAAAGCC
>NZ_JADZGH010000259.1:43425-47487 GCF_015865005.1 Rhodococcus sp. CX | reverse complement strand
GGTGGTGTGCGTGACGACCGCGATGCTCATGCTCGACATCGCGGTCGTCAACACGGCACTGCCGTCCATCGCCGTCGACCTGGAGACCGGTGTGAGCGCGCTCCAATGGGTGATCGACGCCTACACGCTGGCATTGGCCACGGTGGTCCTGAGCGCCGGATCCTGGGCGGACCGCCGGGGCCGGCGCCGCGTGTTCCTCGTCGGCGTCGTGTGGTTCACCGCGGCGTCGCTGCTGTGCGCTCTCGCTCCCGACATCTGGATACTCGACATCGCCCGCGCCGCACAGGGTATCGGGGGCGCCATCCTGTTCGCGTGCTCGCTCGCGCTGCTGGCGGACGTGTTCGAGGAGGGCCCACAGCG
This sequence comes from Rhodococcus sp. CX, assembly GCF_015865005.1. NCBI lineage: Bacteria > Bacillati > Actinomycetota > Actinomycetes > Mycobacteriales > Nocardiaceae > Rhodococcus > Rhodococcus sp. CX. The sequence goes on along the minus strand of NZ_JADZGH010000259.1, from coordinate 47,127 downwards.
CGCGGCGGCGCTGGCCGCCTACGGTGCCACCATCGGCGGGGCGTTCGCGGTCGGCCCACTCGTCGGTGGTCTGCTGACCGAATTGCTGAACTGGCGTGCCATCTTCCTCGTCAACATTCCGATCGGCCTCGTCACGCTCGCGCTCACGGTCCGGTGGGTACCGGAATCGCGCGACCCGCATCCCCGCGGTGCCGACCTGCCCGGACAACTCCTCGTCTCCACGGGCCTGGCGGCCCTGGTCTTCGGACTGCTGCACGGCAACGAACACGGCTGGCTCGACCCGACGACCCTCACCGCCGCTGCGGTCGCCGCAGTCGCGCTGGTCTGGTTCGTGCTGCACGAACTCCGCACCCGCGAACCGATGCTGCCGCCGCACCTGCTCGCGAACCGCGCGTTCGCCGGCGCTCAGATCGCAGCGTTCGCGATCTCCGCGTCGTTGTTCGCGGTCTTCGTCTACACCACGATCTACCTGCAGAACGTGCTGCATCTGTCGCCCGTCGAGGCCGGGCTCGTCTACATTCCCGCGACCGTGGCGATGTTCGTCGTGGCCGGTGCCACCGCGAAACTGGACCGGCGGATCCCCGTGTACATCTCGCTGAGCGTCTCGCTGCTCCTCGTTGCCGTCGGTCTGGTCCTGATGACCACCGTCGACGTCGCCGGGTCCAGGTACGCGATGTTGCCCGGCCTGATCCTCGCCTGCGCCGGGGCAGGGGTGTTCAATCCCGTGATGAGCGGCCTGGTTCTCGGTGAAAGCACATCGGACCATTCCGGTTTGGCGGCAGGGATCAACGACGCGTTCCGTCAGACCGGCATCGCGGTCGGGGTCGCGGGTCTCGGCGCACTGCTGCCCGCGCAGTCGCTGCTGCCCGGTGGATCGCCGCACGACTTCGTCACCGGCCTGCACCACGCGCTGCTGGTCGCAGGCGTGATCGCCGCGCTCGGCGCGCTGGTGTGCGTGGTGATGCTGCGTCCGGCCCGCACACCGGTCGAGAACAGCCGCGAGATCGCGAACGTCGACGCCTGACCGTCCCCGCGCGCCGGCAGGATCAGGTCCCTACACTTCTACCGTTCCACCCCTGCCGGTACGAGGAGCCCGCATGATCTACCGACTGCTCGGACCCCTCGAGGTCGCGCGGAAGCCGGGCAGTCCACACGACCCGGGTTCCGGGACGGATCTCGTCGATCTCGGGCCACGCAAGCAACGTGCGGTGCTCGCGGTCCTGCTCCTGAGCCGCGGAAAGGTCGTCTCCACCGATCGGCTCATCGACGCGTTGTGGTCCGGTGACGCGCCCGCGAGCGCCGTCTCGAGCATCCAGGCGTACATCTCCAACCTGCGCCGGGCGCTGCGCAGCGAATCGGGTGCCGCATCACCGATCGTGCGCCAGCCACCCGGATACGTCCTCGACATCCCCCGCGAGGACGTGGACCTGTCCGTGTTCCTCGACGACGCGGAGGCGGCGCGCCGGCACGCCGACAACGGCGAATGGGAATCCGCGCTGGACACGGCCGGTCGTGCTCTCGCGTCCGTCCGGGGACCGCTACTCGAGGATCTCCGCGACGAGGAGTGGGTGGAGGTGGCCGCCGCCGGCTTCGAGGAGGTCCGTACCGACTGCCGGGAAACCCTGGTCACGGCGCTGCTCGCGATGGGACGGCCGGTCCCGGCCCTCGCCGAGGCGACCCGGTTGTACGACGAGTACCCGTTCCGGGACCGGACGTGCTGGTTGCGGATGCTGGCTCTGCACCGGGCCGGCCGCTCGCCGGAAGCGTTGGAGCAGTTCGGTGTTCACGTCGCTCGCCTCGATGCCGAGCTGGGCCTGCGGCCGGGCGCCGAGCTGACCGCACTGCAGGGCGCGATCCTGAGGCACGAACCCGAACTCGCGGCCTGGCCGAGGACACCGGAATGGACGGGCGCCGAGACGGTTCCGGCACCCGCCCCGCCGTCCGTCACGGTCCCGGCCGCAGAGGCAGAATCCGGGCGCGTGTTCGTCGGACGCGAGACGGAGACCGGCGTGATCGACGGGATGTTCGACGAGGTCCTGGCCGGCGCACCCCGCTGGGTGGTGCTGACCGGCCCCGCGGGAATCGGAAAGACCCGGCTGGCCGAGGAATGCGACGCCCGCACGGTCTCGGCGGGCGGCACCGCAGTGTGGGCGCGGTGCCTCGAGGACGAAGGTGCGCCCGCGTGGTGGCCGATCCGGCGGATGCTGAGGGAACTCGGTGTCGACGCCGACGCCGCGCTCATCCCGCCGACCGGGGTCGAACCGGACGAAGCCCGTTTCGCCGTCTACGAACGCGTTCTGAACGCGATCGAGACGGTGGCCGCGGAGAAAGCCGCGCTGACCGTCGTCGTCGACGACATCCAATGGGCCGACCCGACGTCCCTCCGCTGCCTGAGATACCTGGTCGGAGCGCTGCACCGGCAGCGGGTCTGGTTCGTCCTCACGCTGCGTGATTCGGAGATGCGTTCCGGCGTGCGCGAATTCGTCGACGCCGTCCTGCGTCGCGACGGCAACCGGCACATCGTGGTACCGGCGCTCGCCGAGTCGGAAGTGGCGGCCCTTGCCCGTCACGTGACCGGCGAGGAACTCGATGCGACCGAGGCGCGGATGCTCGCCGAACGCACCGGCGGCAATCCGCTGTTCGTCTCCGAGTACGCGCGACTTCCGCGGGACGAGCGACTCGGCGGGGAGATCCCGCTGGCCGTCCGTTCGGTCCTCGGCCGTCGCTTGACGTCCGTGGAACCGGCTGTGCTGCAGGTTCTTCGGGTCGCCGCGGTGATCGGTGACAACATCGAGACCGACATCCTGGCCGCCGCGACCCGGCTGGATCTCGGCACCCTCGCCGACTATCTCGACGACGCAGCCGACGAGCGGATCATCGTCGCCGACCCCGGTGTTCGCGGATATGTGTTCGCTCACGGTCTGCTCCGCGACGAAGTGCTCGCAGAGATACCGGAACTGCGCCGCCAGCGCATCCACGCCCAGGTAGCCGAGGCGCTGGCGGACTCGTCCGACAGCGATCGCTCGAGCAGGCGAGCGCAGCATCTGATGGCCGCGTTGCCCGTCGCCGATCCGCGTACCGTGCTCGACGCGTGCACCGACGCGGCGCGGGAAGCGACCGAGCGATGGAACTCGGAGACCGCGGCGCAGTGGTGGGAGGCGGCGGTGAAGGCATTCGACCTGCTTCCGGCCTCCGAACAATCGGCCGGTGCCCGTGACGATCTGCTCGTGGCCCGAGTCGAGGCGCTCGCGCGGGCCGGCCGTGGCCAGACGGTGCTCGACGTCGTCGACGCCGGTCTGCTCGCCGCGGTCCGCGAGGGCCGAACCTCGGCCGCGGGCCGACTGGCCGCGGCACTGCTGCGCTCCGCGGGCGCGTGGCCGTGGGTGTCCTACGGCAAGGATCCCGGACCGCTTCTCGAAAGACTGTCGGGTCTGGAACCTTTCGTCTCCGACGACCCGACGGCCCACTGCCGGGTGCTTGCGGCACTGGCCGTCGGCAGCTGCTACCACCCGGATTCGGCCGTTCCCGACGAACTGAGCAGCAGATCACTCGCGATCGCCCGCGAGACAGGCGATCCCGATGTGATCGCCGACGCGCTGCTGGGGCGGATCCTGCTCTACTCCGGCGTGGCGACGCACAGCGACGAATCCGTATGGCTGATCGACGAGCTGTTCACCCTGCGGCACCGGCAATCCCGCTTCG
>NZ_JADZGH010000259.1:37719-43415 GCF_015865005.1 Rhodococcus sp. CX | reverse complement strand
GCACGGGATCGTCGGGTGCGACCTGCTGCGGCTTCCGGTCGTTCGAGTCCAGTTGCGTTGGATGGAAGCGACATTGGCGTCGTGGCACGGGGACTTCGACGAGGCGCGGCGGCAGTACGAGGCCGCGAGGCAGTTCCACCTGCAGACGGAGCTGTACGTCGCCGGCAGCCCCGACCTCGCCGCGAACACCCTCGAGTGGGAACGCGGAATGCTTGCCGATTCGGATCCGGGCTTCGTGGAACCGGATTCGTGGCGGATCGCCATCGCCGCGGCGCGGGGTGACAGGCAGGCCGTGACGACCGAGATCGCACGGTGGTCCGTCGGCCAGGGGCCGTTCACGTGGACCACGCTCGGGCACCGCTCGTTGCTCGCGCGCGTGATCGCCGATCTCGAACTCGTCGAGCACGCGGAGACCTTCATCGAACTGCTCGCGCCGTTCCACGACCGCATCGCCACGGTGGGCCAGGTCGGCGTGATCGGTTCCGTCGCGGAGGCGTCCGCGCGCCTGCACGCGCTGCTCGGACGTGTCGAAACGGCCCACGAGCTGCTGGACCGGGCCGAGGAGCTCGCCACACGGACATCGAGCCCTCCGACGTTGCTGCGCTGCCGGTTGCTGCGCACCCAGCTGCGGGCGGCCTCGCCGGAACGGGACCGGGCGATCGAGCAGATCGCCGACGAGGCCTCCCGTCTCGGGATGTTCGGACTGGCCGACTACGCGCGCTCGATTCTGGACTGACGCTGCCCTTGGCCGTTGCTTGGACGGGCCGGCCGCTCGAGTCAAGAACCGGCCAAGGCAGCTCCTCCATCCTTCCTTCACACCCGCAACACGGATGGAAGGAAGTCCCGATGACCAACACGACACCTGCGGTGGCCGCATCGATCGAATCGCTCCGGGCGGCGGTGTCCGGCGCGGTGGCGTTGCCCGGTGAGCCCGGATACGAGCTGGCGACTCCGTGGAACGTCGCGGTGCCGGTCCGGCCGCACGCGGTGGTCGAGGTGGAGAGCGCCGACGATGTCGCCGCGGCCGTGCGATACGCGGCGGACCACGGATTGAAGGTCGCCGTTCAGCGCACCGGCCACGGCGCGGTCCCGCTGGGCGACGACGTCCTGCTGGTTCATACCGGCCGGCTGACCGAATGCGCGATCGATCCGGACGCCCGCACCGCACGGCTCGGGGCCGGTCTCGTGTGGCAGGACGTCATCGACGCCGCGACACCGCACGGACTCGCGCCGCTGGCGGGATCCTCCACGACCGTCGGCGTCGCCGGCTTCCTCACCGGCGGCGGCATCGGGCCGCTGGTGCGCACCTACGGATTGTCGTCCGACTACGTGCGCGCCTTCGACATCGTGACCGGCAACGGCGAGGTGCTGCACGTGACACCCGAGGAACACGCGGAACTGTTCTGGGGGCTCCGCGGCGGCAAGGCGACCCTCGGGATCGTCACAGCCGTCGAGATCGAACTGCTGCCCGTCACCCACTTCTACGGCGGAGCACTCTATTTCGACGGATCCGACGCGGCCGCGGTCGCCCACGCGTGGTTGGACTGGTGCGCCGAACTGCCCGAGCACAGCACGACGTCGATCGCGTTCCTGCAGCTGCCCCCGCTGCCGCAGGTGCCCGCGCCGCTCGCGGGTCGCCTGACCTTCGCGGTCCGCTTCGCCAGCCTCGCGGACCCGGCGGAGGCCGAAGCCCTCCTCGGCCGCCTGCGTGCGGTCGCGACCCCGATCCTCGACGGCATCGGAACCTTGCCGTTCGCCGCCATCGCCGCGGTGCACGCCGACCCTGTCGACCCGATGCCGACCCACGAATACAGCGCGCTGACAAATGAACTGACGCACGAGGCGATCGACGCCCTGCTGTCGGTCGCGGGACCGGGATCGCACTCGCCGCAGACCGTCGTCGAAGTCCGGCAGCTCGGCGGCGCGCTGGCCCGGGAACCGCGGCACCGCAGCGCCTTCTGCCACCGCGACGCGCAGTTCGCGGTGATGGTCGCCGGTGTGCTGGCGCCGCCCACCGCGGAGAACGTGGTCGGGCACGCCCGCACCATCGACCGGGCGCTGGCGCCGTGGACCACCGGCCGGCATCTTCCCAATTTCGCGGCCAGCGCCGACCCGGCCACCATCGCCCGCGCCTACGACGACGACACCGCCCACTGGCTCAGCGCACTCGCCGACGAACACGACAGCAACGGTGTGCTGCGCGTCGGGCAGGTCGTGCGCCGTGACCGCTGACCGGCGGCACCGGCTCGACCCCACGAACACCATCACCTCGAAAGGCACACCCATGCATACGGTTCGGACCGCTACCGGGCTCGGACTCGCCGCTCTCGCCGTACTTGCGGTCGCGGGTTGCGGTGACTCGTCCACCCCCGTCGCGCACGGCTCGCAGGCGCACGGCCACGAAGCCACCCTCTACGGTGCGGAACAATCCCTCGGGGAGGGCAGGTCCAGGACGTACATCACGGTCGACGACGCGGGAACGCCCCAGGAGATCGGCATCCGGATCTCCGAGTCCGCACTCACCGGGCTGCCGGAGGGACCGGACGCCGCGATGACGATGCTGATGCTGGACCTGCCGTCCGGCGCACCCGAGACCGGTTTCGACCACGTCATGCTCGACTGGAACCCGAACGGCCACGAGCCCGAGGTCCTCTTCGGCAAGCCACATTTCGACATGCACTTCTACACGACGGACACCGAGAGCGACGTCGATCCTGCCGCCCCCGACTTCGCGACCCGGGCCGCCACTCTTCCCGAACCGCAGTATGTTCCGGCCGGGTACGGTCCGCCGCCGGGGCCCGCGGCGGAGAACACCGTGCCGTTCATGGGCATGCACTGGACGAATGCCGCCGACGGCGCGATACCCGGATCGTTCGACTTCACCGAGGTGCTGCTCTTCGGAACGTGGGACGGCGAGTTCACGTTCATCGAACCGATGATGACCCGCGAGTGGCTCGCCACCAAACCACAGATCCGCGAAGAGGTCAGTCAGCCCGCCGCCTACCAGCGGACCGGGTACTTCCCGACCGTCTACACCGTCGACTTCGACGAGGAGGCGGGGGAGTACGTCATCGCACTGTCGGGTCTGACGCTGCGCGAAGCCTCGTAGCCCCGACCGGTGCCACCCGGGCGAGGAGGGGTCGCCCGGGTGGCGCCGTGTCGCGTCAGCTGTCCGACACCGCCACGCCGCCGCCACGCGACCGGCTTCCCACACCCGGGATCCGGGTCCACAGTGCCGCCGCGACGAGCGCAACGGCACCGAGAGCGATCAACGCATACGGCCACCACTGCGGACCGGTCGTCGTCGTGGTCGTGGCCGACGGCTCCACCTGGGCACCGGAGACGCGCGGCAGCGCGTCCGTTGCCGATCTGACGTTGTCCGCGATCCCCGCGACCACACCGGCCACCGGCTCCACACCGTCGACGAGTTGTCCCGTGCCGTCCGACAGCGCCCGTCCGCCGTCGTCGAGCAGCACGAGGCCGTCGCGGAGCTGTGCGGCTCCTCCGGCGGCCTGCGACATCCCCGCCACGAACCGGGCGTTCGGATCGGTGAGCTCGTAGGCGAGTTGCCGGGCGCCGTCGCGGAGCAGGCCGAGCTGGTCGAGGGTGTCCTGGCCGAGGCCCTGGGTGTTCAGCGTGTCGACGAGGGTGCGCAACTGTCCGGCGGCGCTCTGCGACACCGGGTCGGGGGAGGCACCGAGGGTGTCGGCGACGGTGGTGAGCTGCTCGGTCACCGTTCCCTGCATCGCACCGAACCCGGTGAGCCGGCCGACCACCTCGTCGACTCCGCCGCTGATCTGCGTCGCGCCGTCGCCGAGTTCGGCCACGCCGCCGTCGAGCTGATCCAGCCCGGTCGCGAGCTGTTCGCCGCCCTCTCGTGCCTGCCGGAGACCGTCCGAGAGCTGACGCGCACCGTCGTCGAGCTGACGGCTGCCGTCGGTGAGCTGCCCGACGCCGCCGTCGAGCATCGACAGGGGCAGTCCGGCACGCTGCAGACGGGAGCGGGCCGCGTCGACGCCGTCATCGGAGTCGGCCGCCGGCTGCGGGGACTCGGCCACGGTCACCGTCGTCGACGGTGCATCGAGATAGGCGAATGTGGAGCCTGTTGCGAGAAGGACCAAGCCGGCCGCGATGAGGATGGAGACAACACGTGAAAGCACGTTCGGCCACGGTACAGCCCGATTGTGAGAATTCCTTGGCAACGTGATGTCGGTCTCCGCACACCGCATAGACACACGCGCGGTGCGGGCAGCGCGCGTGTGTCCGCCCGCTCGGCGGGTGTGGCCGGAGGACGAAACGCCGAAGGCCCTTCCGCGCTGCGGAAGGGCCTTCGATGGTGCTTCACGAGTCGGGGTGGCGGGATTCGAACCCACGACCTCTTCGTCCCGAACGAAGCGCGCTACCAAGCTGCGCCACACCCCGTGTTGAACCTCAGATAGATTACAGCACCATTCCTCGGAAGATTAAATCGCCTGGTCAGCGGGGAGAAATCGCGCTTTCCGCGGCACGGTCGGCGGCGGCGAGAGCCTCGTTGCGCGGGGCCGGGACGAGGGTCAGCAGCGTCGCCTCCGGGCGGCAGCAGAACCGGGCCGGGGCGAACGGCGACGTGCCGATGCCGGCCGACACGTGCAGCCGCATGTGGGCTCCCCAACGCGACGGTCCCTTCACCCGCGACCGATCGATCTGGCAGTTGGTCACGAGAGCACCGAAGAACGGCAGGCACAGCTGCCCGCCGTGGGTGTGGCCCGCCAGCACGAGGTCGTAGCCGTCGTCGGCGAAACGGTCGAGGACCCGCGGCTCGGGCGAATGCGTCAGGCCCAGCTTCAGGTCGGCGAGGGGATTGGGCTGACCCGCGATCGTGTCGTACCGGTCCCGCTCGAGGTGCGGATCGTCGACACCGGCCGCGGCGATGCGCACGCCCCCGACCTCGAACTCGCGCCGCACGTGCGTCATGTCGTGCCAGCCGCGTTCGCTGAACGCCGCGCGCAGGTCGCCCCACGGCAGGGGCGCGCCGTACACGCGCTGGTGGTTCTTGTCGAAGTACTTCAACGGGTTCTTCAGCACGGGCGCGAAGTAGTCGTTGCTGCCGAACACGAACAGGCCGGGACGGGCGAGCAGACCGCCCATCGCCTGCACGACGGCCGGCACGGCCTTCGGATGCGACAGGTTGTCGCCGGTGTTGACCACGAGGTCCGGTTCCAGCCGGTCGAGTTCGCGCAGCCAGTTCTGCTTGAGCCGCTGGTTCGGCATCATGTGCAGATCGCTGAGGTGAAGCACGCGCAGCGTCGACGTGCCGGGCTCGAGGACCGGCATCGTCACCTCCCGCAACGCGAACGCGTTGCGTTCGATCAGGGTGGCGTAGCCGAGTCCGAGGGCGGCCGCGCCGGCGGCACCGGCAGCTGCGCGGAAGAGTGCGGAGTGGTCAGACACGCATCCAGCGTACCGCCGGGCCTCGACTGTGCACGGTCTTCATCCTCGCCGCGTAGCGTTCGGAGCATGTCCGAGACTTCACAGTCCCTCAAGTCCACCATCCGATCCGACCTCACCGCGGCGATGAAGGACAAGGATCCGCTCCGCACCGCGACCCTGCGGATGCTGCTCGCCGCCATCCAGACGGAGGAGGTCGCCGGGAAGGAAGCCCGCGAGCTCACCGACGAGGAGATCGTGAAGGTTCTCGCGCGCGAATCCAAGAAGCG
>NZ_JADZGH010000259.1:28465-37709 GCF_015865005.1 Rhodococcus sp. CX | reverse complement strand
GGTGAGCTCGCGGCGAAGGAGCACGCGGAGGCGCGGATCATCGACGAATACCTGCCGACCCCGCTCACCGACGCCGAACTCGTCGACGTCGTCGACACCGCGATCGGCCGCGTCGCCGACGAACTCGGCGAGCGTCCGGGCCCGAAGAACATGGGGCAGGTCATGAAGGTCGCGACCGCGATCGCCGCCGGGAAAGCCGACGGCAAGCGGCTTTCCGCGGCGGTCCGATCGCGGCTCTAGACGATCAGTTGTCGCCGGCCTCGCTGTCGCCCGAGGTCGGCGACTCCGACTCGGACTCCGGAGGCTCGGGCGAGCGGCCCGGAATCGGTGCGGGCGAGCTCGGCGCGGTCGTGTCCGGAACCTGGCTTCCGCTCGGCCGGGCAGGCGTGGCCGTGGTGGTCGGCGCGGCCCGGACGGTCCCGTCGCTGATGTAGAGCGTGATCGTGGAGCCGGGCACCGCGGAACCCGAGGGTGCGCTGTTGATGACGGTGCCGGCGCGTGCCTCGCCCTTGACGTTCAGTTCGGTGACCGAGAATCCGGCGTCCTGCAGTCGTGAGACTGCCTGCTGGCGGCTCAGGCCCGTCACGTCGGGCACCTGGGCGTTGCCCGCACCGCGCACGTACTTCTGATCGACCGGGGGCATTTCGATCGGCCCGAACTTCCCGGCGACGGGCAGCATCGCGTTGAACCAGGTCCGTGCCGGTTCGGTACCGCCGTACAGGTTGCCGTTGTAGCACGGCCGCACGGGTCCGGAGCAGATTTCACCGGGGGTGGGGGAGTCGCCGTAGGTGTACACCGCGCCCGCGAAGTGGTTGGTGAATCCGAGGAACGCCGACGACATGTGCGACTCGGTGGTTCCGGTCTTCGCTGACGTCGGCAGGCTCCAGCCGACCGAGCCGGCCGCGCCGGACGCGGTGCCGCCGGCAGCGATGTCCTTGCTCAGGGCGTTGGCCAGGGTATCGGCGAGCCCGGGTTCGACGACCTGCTCACAGGCCTGCTGCGTGATCGGCACCGGCTTGCCGTCGCGGTCGAACACCGCGTCGATCGGTGACGGCGGGCACCACTTGCCGTGCGAGGCCAGCGTCGCGGCCACGTTCGACAGCTCGAGCGGATTGATCCAGGTCGGGCCGAGCGTGTAGGAGCCGAGGTGCTGTTCCTTCTGCATGTCGGCCATGCTCTGCTCGCCGAAGCCGGAGGTGTTCGGCTGTGCGTACGACCGCAGCCCCAGCCGCACCGACATGTCGACGACCGGTTCGACACCCGTCGCCTCGATCAGCTTGACGAAGGCGGTGTTCGGCGACTGCGCGAGCGCGTCGGTCACCGACAGCTGCGGCGGGTAGGGACCGGCGTTCTCGACGCAGTACGTCAGGGCGGGGCAGCCCTTGGCGCCACCGTCACCGAGACCGCGCGCGTTGTAGCGGGCCGGCACGTCGAGCACGGCGCTGGTGCCGAGGCCCTTCTCCATCGCGGCGGCGACCGTGAAGATCTTGAAGATCGATCCGGCGCCGTGACCGGCCAGGGAGTAGGGCTGCGGCTGCACGGTCTCGTTCGCGTCCCCGTTGAGGCCGTAGACGCGGCTCGACCCCATCGCGAGGACGCGATGCGAATCCTGCCCGGGCTGGACGACGTTCATCACCGTGGCGATGTCGTCGACCGTGGGACTGGTGAACTTGTCGAGCGACGCCTTGACCGACGCCTGCACCTCGGGGTCGAGGGTCGTGCGGATCAGGTAGCCACCCTTGTCGATCTGCTCGCGGGAGAGCCCGGAGTTCTCGAGATAGCGCAGCGCGTAGTCGCAGAAGAATCCGCGGTCGCCGGCGGCGATGCAGCCGCGCGGCAGCGTGTTGGGCTCGGGCAGGACGCCGAGCGGCTCGTTCTTCGCGGCGCGGATCTCGTCGGCCCGTTCCGGGATGTTCTGGATCATCGTGTCGAGCACGACGTTGCGGCGTTCGAGCACGCCGTCCGCGTTCGTGTACGGGTTCAGTGCGGAGCTGGACTGCACCATGCCCGCGAGCATCGCGGACTGGGGGATGTTCAGGTCCTTCGCGTCGATCCCGAAGTAGGTCTGGGCCGCGTCCTGGATGCCGAACGATCCGTTGCCGAAGGGCACCAGGTTCAGGTACCGGGTGAGGATCTCGTCCTTCGTCAGTTCCTCGTCGAGGGTGAGCGCCATCCGGATCTCGCGGATCTTGCGGGCCGGGGTCGTCTCGATGGCCGCGCGCCGCTCGGCGTCGGTCTTGGCGACGACGTGCAGCAGATAGTTCTTCACGTACTGCTGGTCGATGGTGGACGCACCCTGCTCGACCTGGCCGCTGGTGGTGTTCGTGAGGAACGCGCGGATCGTGCCCTGCCAGTCCACACCCTGGTGTTCGGGGAAGCGCTTGTCCTCGATCGAGACGATCGCGAGCTTCATCTCGTTGGAGATGCGGTCGCTAGGCACCTCGAAGCGGCGCTGGTCGTACAGCCAGGCGATGGGGTTACCGGCGGCATCGACCATGGTGGTCACCGCGGGTACGACACCTTCGACGAGTTCGGCGGAGCTGTTGTCCACGGTGTCCGCGGCCCGGTTCGAGACGTAGCCGAAACCACCTGCGGCCGGGAACAGCATTCCCGCGAGAAGGACGCCGCCGAGGGCCGTGCAACCGGCGAGCTTCGCCACCGTATTTCGGATCGACACGGCTACACCCTACGTGGCGACCCGCCGATTCGATGCTTCGGTAGCGGCGAAAAGCCTCCGACGTGCAGGTATGGACGGGCGTACCAGAAAAGTGTTTGTTCGCCTTGCGCGCTGGGGAGTCTTTACCTAGATTGAGACATCAGTGTGATGCAGGTAACACCTCAATAGGAATGTGGCGCTTCCTACTGATGCTACGCAGCTACTGAGCGTACTGAGCGGCACGGCGGGTTTGCGCGAACTTCCGGAACTCCGCAACACGGTGTTCGGAGAGTGAAGGGGCAACTGAATGCACATGGCGACTCCGATGGCCCGGCTCGACGTAGACCAAGCAGAGGCACGAATCGCCTGGGTGACCCAGGCGCGGTGCCGAGAAGTGGATCCCGACCAGTTGTTCGTTCGAGGCGCAGCCCAGCGCAAGGCTGCGGTCATCTGCCGGCACTGCCCGGTGATGCTGCAGTGCGGTGCGGATGCCCTCGACAATCGTGTCGAGTTCGGTGTGTGGGGAGGCATGACCGAACGACAGCGGCGCGCACTGCTCAAGCAGCACCCCGAGGTCGAGTCCTGGGCCGACTTCTTCGAAGCGCAGCGTCAGCACCAGAACGCCGTATAGGGAGCGACCTCCCGGCACCGTCGACCACTCGACGACCAGTGGACCCGCGGGTCAGACCTCGCGGGTCAGCTGGTCTCCGACGGCCCTCAGTGCCTCGAGATCGGACACCTCGAACGGCAGCGACGGCACCCCGACCAGCGGTACCCGGGGATGCGCAGCGGTGAACCTGCCCAGCAGGTGCAGTTCCCGTTTCGCGGTCACCGCCCGATGGGCGTGGATACGCAGCACCGCCTCGGCGGGCTGACTGTCGTCGCGTTCCTCCTCGGCGAGAGCATCGGCCGCTGTCGACGCATGATCGGCAGACAGCGACGACAGCGTCGGATGCGTCCGGTTGAGAACGAGCCCGGCCAGGGGCATCCCGTCCGTGCTGAGCCGTTCGACGAAGAACGACGCCTCGCGCAGCGCGTCCGGTTCGGGCGCGGCCACGACGACGAAGTGCGTCCCGGGCTGCTGGAGCAGCTGATACGTGCGGTTCGCGCGTTCGCGGAATCCCCCGAACATCGAATCGAGGGACTGCACGAACGCCGACGCGTCGGACAGCATCTGGCTGCCCACGATCGTCGACACCGCCTTCAGCGCGAGCCCCATGGCGCCCGTCACCAGGCGGCCGAGCCCGCGGCCCGGCGCGGTGAACATGCGGATCATGCGGCCGTCGAGGAACGACCCCAGCCGCTGGGGAGCGTCCAGGAAGTCCAGCGCGTTCCGCGACGGCGGGGTGTCCACCACGATGAGGTCCCACGCGTCGCTCGCCGCGAGCTGGCCCAGTTTCTCCATCGCCATGTACTCCTGAGTGCCGGAGAACGACGACGCCACCGTCTGATAGAACGGGTTGTCCAGAATCTGCTGGGCCTTCTCGGGCGTGGAATGCTCGATCACCATGTCGTCGAAGGTGCGACGCATGTTCAGCATCATCGCGTGCAGCTCACCCTCCGCCTCCGCGCCCAGCTTCACCGGCTGCGGACTGTTGTCCAGAGCCTCCACCCCGAGCGCCTGCGCGAGCCGCCGGGCCGGGTCGATCGTCAGCACCACGACCTTGCGACCGCGCTCGGCCGCCCGCAACGCGAGTGCCGCCGCGGTCGTCGTCTTGCCGACACCGCCGGAACCGCAGCACACGATGACCCGGGAGCTCGGATCGGCGAGAATCCGCCCGACGTCCAGGACCGCGCCGGCGCGCGCGTGCGGGGCGCTCACCGGACACCCTGTTCGCCGAGGATCTCGGCGAGCTCGTAGAGCCCGCCGAGATCGACACCGTCGGCCAGCGCCGGGAGCGTCATCCGTGCCACCTTCACGTCGTCGAGTTGGGCGGCGCTGTCCTGCTGCGCCTTCAGGGTCGAAGCATGCTCGATGGTCTCGGTGAGCAGTCCCGCGAAGTCGGGCTCGGAGACCTTCAGCCCGACCCGATCGAACGCGGCTCGCACCGATTCGCTGTCGATGCGTCCTTTCGCGACGTCGTCGACGAGTTCACCGGGCAGGTACTCGGGCACCGTGCGGTTGACGATCACGGTGCCGAGCCGCAGGTCCGCGGCCTGCAGTTCCTCGACGGCGTCGGAGGTTTCCTGCACCGGCAGCGCCTCGAGCAACGTCACCAGGTGCACGACCGTGTCGTCCGAGTGCAGCAGCCGCACGACGCCTTCGCTCTGCGAGCGGATCGGGCCGGACTTCGCCAGATCGGCCATCGCCTTCGTCACGTCGAGGAAGCTGCCGATGCGACCGGTCGGCGGAGAATCCACCACCACCGCGTCGTACACCCGGCCCCCGCGCGCGTCGGAGCGCACCACGCATTCCTTGATCTTGCCGGTGAGGATGACATCCCGCAGGCCCGGCGCCAGGGTCGTCGCGAATTCGACGGCACCGATCCGGCGCATCGCCCGTCCCGCGAAACCCAGGTTGTAGAACATGTCGAGGTATTCGAGGAAGGCCGCTTCGATGTCGACGGCCAGGGCCATCACGACGCCGCCGCCGTCGGCGGTCGCGACCTTCGTCTCCACCGGCGGCAGCGGTGGCACGTCGAACAGCTGGGCGATGCCCTGCCTGCCCTCCACCTCCACCAGCAGTACCTTGCGGCCCTCGGCCGCGAGAGCGAGCGCCAGGGCGGCCGCGACCGTCGACTTCCCGGTGCCACCCTTGCCGGACACGAAGTGCAGCCGCGCATTCGCGGCCTTCGCCGGCCAGAGGCCGGGCTGTGCTGTCGGTGTTGCCACGAGGGTGAGCCTATAAGTGACCGGCCCCGGAATGCGCCGGATAGGGTCAGAGCGCAGCTCGACAGAGGAGAATCACATGAGCGAATTGACCACCTGGGAGTACGCGACCGTACCGCTGCTCACCCACGCGACGAAGCAGATCCTCGACACCTGGGGTGCCGACGGCTGGGAACTGGTGACGGTGCTGCAGGGCCCGACCGGTGAGCAGCACGTCGCCTACCTGAAGCGACCGAAGGGCTGACGCAGGTGACCGAACAGAACTGGACGTCCCGGCTCGCCGAACTCGGCATCGAACTGCCCCCGGTCGCCGCGCCCGTCGCCGCCTACGTGCCCGCGGTGCGCACCGGCGACCACGTCTACACCTCGGGCCAGCTTCCGTTCGTGGACGGCAAACTCGAACTTACCGGCAAGGTCGGTGATGCCGTCACCGCCGAGGACGCGAAGGCCGCGGCCCGCATCGCCGCGCTGAACGCGCTGGCCGCGATCGACGCGCTCGTCGGACTCGACAACGTGGTCCGCATCGTGAAGGTCGTCGGATTCGTCGCGTCCGCCGAGGGTTTCACCGGGCAGCCCGGCGTCATCAACGGCGCGTCGGAATTCCTCGGCGAGGTCTTCGGGGATGCCGGCGTGCACGCCCGTTCGGCGGTCGGTGTGGCGGAACTGCCGCTGGCCGCACCCGTCGAGGTCGAAGTGATCGCCGAGGTGCGCTGACCCCGAACGCTGACCGTAGAGTGGGGTGAATCGCACCGTCGTCACGAAAGAGGCCGAGCATGGCGCTGGTTCACCCCGCCTACGCGCAGTTGCGCCAGGTCACCCCGAATGCGGCCGTGGTCCTGGCAGAGAATCCGTCGGTGATGTCCCTCGAGGGCACCAACACGTGGATTCTGCGGGCGCCGGGCAGCGACGAATGCGTCGTGGTGGACCCGGGTCCCCTCGACGAAGCCCACCTCGAGCGCATCGCGCAGGTTCCGGTCGCCCTGACCCTGATCAGCCACCGGCACATCGACCACACCGAGGGCGCGGCCCGGTTCGCGGAGCTGACCGGGAATCCCGTCTGCGCCGTCGACCCCGAGCACCGGCACGGTGGTGGCCGCGGACTCGAGGACGGTGAGGTCGTCGAGGCCGCCGGGCTGCGGATCCGTGTGCTCGCGACGCCCGGTCACACCGCGGACTCGCTGTCGTTCGTGCTCGAGGACGACCGCAGCGTTCTGACCGCCGACACCATCCTCGGTCGTGGCACCACGGTCCTCGACGACACCGACGGTGACCTCGGCGACTACCTCGGTTCGCTGCGGCGCCTGATCGACCTCGGGTCCGGCTACACGATGCTGCCCGGCCACGGTCCCGACCATCCGGATCTCGAGCCGATCGCCCGTGCCTATCTCGCGCACCGCGAGGAGCGGCTCGAGCAGGTCCGGGCGGCGCTGCGCGTGCTCGGCGACGACGCGACGCCGCGCAGCGTCGTCGAACACGTCTACGCCGATGTCGACCGGTCGTTGTGGGCCGCCGCCGAGAAATCCGTCAACGTGCAGCTCGAATACCTGCGCAGCTTCGCCTGAGCAGGCGGGTCCGGGAAATCCGGATCCCGGGAACGACGAAGGCCGGGCCGTCGACGACGACCCGGCCTTTCGCGGCAGGTTCTAGCGAGCGCGGCGTGCGAGACGCTCGGAGTCCGAGATCAGCACGGACTTGCCCTCGAGACGCAGCCAGCCGCGGTGCGCGAAGTCGGCGAGCGCCTTGTTCACGGTCTCGCGGGATGCGCCGACGAGCTGCGCGATCTCTTCCTGGGTGAGGTCGTGGGTGACGCGCAGGGCGCCGGCCTCCTGGGTGCCGAAACGCTGCGCGAGCTGCAGCAGGGCCTTGGCGACACGACCCGGAACGTCCGTGAAGATCAGGTCGGCGAGGTTGTTGTTGGTGCGGCGCAGGCGGCGGGCGAGCACGCGCAGCAGCTGCTCGGCGATCTCGGGACGCTGATCGATCCACGCCTTCAGCGCCTCGCGGTCCATGCTCACGGCACGAACCTCGGTGACGGTGGTGGCGGTGGAGGTCCGCGGACCCGGGTCGAAGATCGACAGCTCACCGAACATGTCCGACGGGCCCATGATCGTGAGCAGGTTCTCGCGTCCGTCCGGCGAGCGGCGGCCGATCTTCACCTTGCCGGAGACGATGATGTACAGGCGGTCGCCGGGTTCACCTTCGTTGAAGATGACGTGTCCGCGGGGGAAGTCGACAGGCTGAAGCTCCTTGATCAGCGCCGCCACCGCGGAGGGCTCGACTCCTTGGAAGATGCCTGCTCTGGCCAGGACGTCGTCCACGTGCACTCCTTTTGGGAAATCTCATCGTCGTGTGCCGGTTTGCACGTCTACTGGCATCCCGGGCAGGTCACCTGCAAGGCGTACGTCTGCAAAGTCTACTGTGCCTGCATTACGCGCGAGTGACCGACACCACGAACAACTCGTCGTGTGTCTCTTCTGCGGTGTCCGATACTACCGGTCGGTCACGTCCTCAGCTTGCTCGTCGGGCGTCCGCGTCGAGCGGGGAATCCTCCACCACGTGTTCCGCGGCGCTGTTCCGGCGCCGCCGGTGCAGGCGGGCGAGAGCGTGGGGGAAACCCTCCCTGGCCAGGGTCGCGACGTCCTCGTGTCCGGCCCGGTTGAGGAAGTCCTCGACCTCCTGCTCGCGGACCGACAGACGACTCAAGCGCGACTCGACCCGCTCCATGGCCAGTGCGAACAGCATCAGGAGCACCGGGAAGAGCACGACGGCAAGAGCTTGCATATCGGGAAGTAAACACGGGAAAGGTCTCAGAAGCGACACGGTCGCGGAGTGGTGTCCGTCCGTTTACGTACAGTGGTTCAGGTGCAAGCGACCCCGTCCGAGACCCCTGAGGCGAGGCGTTCTCGCGCGTCCGCAAGTGCCCGCAAACCGGAATCGCGGCTTGCGCTGGTGCGGCGGGCGCGTCGCATGAATCGGCAGCTCGCGGAGGCTTTCCCCCACGTGTACTGCGAGCTGGACTTCACCACTCCGCTCGAGTTGGCGGTCGCGACGATCCTGTCGGCGCAGTGCACGGATGTGCGGGTCAACCAGGTCACCCCGGCGTTGTTCGCCCGTTACCCGGACGCCCGCGCCTACGCGGAGGCCGAACGCACCGAACTCGAGGAGTACATCCGGTCCACCGGGTTCTACCGCAACAAGGCGAACTCGCTGATCGGGCTCGGCCAGGCCCTGCTCGAGCGGTTCGACGGCGAGGTCCCGGGCCGGCTGGAGGACCTGGTGACCCTGCCGGGCATCGGCCGCAAGACCGCCAACGTGATCCTCGGCAACGCGTTCGATGTGCCGGGGATCACCGTCGACACACACTTCGCCCGCCTGGTGAACCGCTGGAAGTGGACCGAGGAAACCGACCCGGTGAAGATCGAACACGCCGTCGGTGCCCTCATCGAACGCAAGGAATGGACCCTGCTCTCGCACCGCGTGATCTTCCACGGGCGCCGGGTGTGTCACGCCCGCAAACCCGCCTGCGGCGTGTGCGTGCTCGCGAAGGACTGCCCGTCCTACGGCATCGGCCCCACCGACCCGGCGACCGCCGCCGCGCTCGTGAAGGGTCCCGAGACGGAGCACCTGCTCGAACTGGCCGGGCGGTGACCTGGGCATGAGATCGACCGGTGCGGGGCGGTGGAGCCTCGCTGTCCTCGTCGTCGTCGTCGCCCTCATCGTGGCGATCTGGCCCCGCGACACCGAGACCCCGGATCCGGG
>NZ_JADZGH010000259.1:25792-28351 GCF_015865005.1 Rhodococcus sp. CX | reverse complement strand
GACCGGCGGGCCCAGGACGACGCGCAGGCGCTGGCACCGTTGCGGACCGAGGCGAATCTGCAGCCGTGCCCGGCGCCGACCGGTGCCGAACCCGCCGGACCGCTCACGGGGATGACGTTCGAATGTGTCGGTGACGGCAGTGGCGTGGATCTGGCGGCCGCCCTGGCCGGTCGCCCCGCGATCCTCAACCTGTGGGCGTGGTGGTGCGGACCGTGCGCCGAGGAACTGCCCGTGCTGCAGGAGTACGCGCGCCGCGCCGGCGACCGCGTCGCACTCGTCACCGTCCACACCGACCCCAACGAAGCCAACGCGCTGTCCAGGCTCGTCGAGTACGGGGTACAGCTCCCCGGGGTGCAGGACGGCTCGGCACGCGTGCAGGCCGCGGTCGCGGCACCACCGGTGCTGCCGCTGACGGTGCTGGTCCGGCCCGACGGTTCGATCGCGAAGGTGCTTCCGCAGCCGTTCCGCAGCGTCGAGGAGATCGCCGCCGCCGTCGAGACCCACCTGGGGGTGAGCGCGTGACCCCGTACTGGCTGCGGCGCGTCGCCACCCTCGACCCGGGCGACCCGCACGGCGTCAACCCGATTCTGGATCGGCGGCCCCCGCGCGGCATCGACGTCCGGCCCGCCGCTGTCCTCGTGCTGTTCGGTGGCTCTCCGGTCCCGGACCCGCTCGCGCGCGGCGGACTGCCCGCCGACGCCGACGTGCTGTTGACCCAGCGCGCGCCGACGCTGCGGCAGCACAGCGGTCAGGTCGCGTTCCCGGGCGGTGCCGCCGACCCCGAGGACGACGGCCCGATCCGGACCGCCCTGCGCGAGGCTCAGGAGGAAACCGGGCTCGAACCGTCCGGGGTGAGGCCGCTGGCCGTGCTGCCGGAGATCTTCATCCCCCCGTCCGGGTTCGACGTCACCCCGGTGGTCGCGTACTGGGAACAGCCCAGCCCGATCGGTGTCGTCGATCCGGGTGAGGCGGCGCGCGTCGTCCGCGTCCCGCTGCGGGACCTGCTCGATCCGGACAATCGATTCCAGGTGCGGCACTCGCGTGGCTACCAGGGCCCGGCGTTCCAGGTCGACGGCATGCTGGTGTGGGGCTTCACCGCGGGTGTGCTCGCCGGTCTGTTCGCGGTGTCGGGCTGGGAAATCGAGTGGGATCACCGGGACGTGCGCGACTTCGACGTCGTGCTCGCCGAGCTGGAGGCAGGAGTGGTCGAACCGTGACGCCATCCGGGTGGATCGACCTGATCATCGTGCTGGTGGTCGTGGTCGCGGTGTCGTCGGGACTGCGCCAGGGAGCGGTCGCGTCGGCACTCGCGTTCTTCGGGGTGGTGCTCGGCGCGGTCGCGGGGATCCTCATCGCCCCGCACGTGCTGGTGCACATCGACGAGGGCAACACGCGACTGCTCGCCGGGGTCGCGCTCATCGTGGCGCTGGTCATCATCGGTGAGGTCGCCGGGATGGTGCTCGGCCGGGCCGCCCGCAGCGGTATGCACAGTCCCGTCGCCCGCGGTGTGGACAGCGTGGTCGGGGCGGTCCTGCAGGCCGGCGCGGTGCTCGTCGCCGCGTGGCTGCTCGCGATCCCGCTGACCGCAACCTCGCAAACCCAGTTGTCCGCCGCGGTCCGCGGTTCCACCGTCCTCGGCACGGTCGACGACGTCGCGCCGGACTGGATGCGCAGCATCCCCCGGGAGTTCTCGGCGTTGCTGGACACCTCGGGGCTGCCGGAGGTGATCGGGCCGTTCGGTCGCACCCCGATCACGGAGGTCGACCCGCCCGACGGGGCGCTGCTCGACAGTCCGGTTCCGCTCGCCCTGCACCCGAGTGTGCTGCGGATCAACGGCATCGCGCCGAGCTGCCAGAAGGCGCTCGAGGGATCGGGGTTCGTGGTCGCGCCCGAACGTGTCATGACCAACGCGCACGTCGTCGCGGGAACGACGGCGGTGACGGTGGAGACCGAGGACGGGCCGCTCGAGGCCGAGGTCGTGCTGTTCGATCCGGAGGTGGACGTCGCGATCCTCGCGGTGCCCGGCCTGACCGCGGATCCGCTGGTGTTCGCCGAGGACCTCGCCGAGTCCGGCACCAGCGCGATCGTCCTCGGGTATCCCGGCGGTGGGCCGTACACGGCGAGCGCGGCGCGGGTGCGCGAGTCGCTGCAGCTGCAGGGCCCCGACATCTACCGCGCCGGAACCGTCGAGCGTGAGGTGTACACGGTCCGCGGCTCGATCCGGCAGGGCAACTCCGGCGGCCCCCTCGTCGACGAGCAGGGCCGGGTCCTCGGCGTCGTCTTCGGTGCCGCCGTCGACGACTCGGACACCGGCTTCGCGCTCACGGCCGAAGAGGTGAGCCGTCAGCTCGCGCTGGCCGGAGCGTCGTTCACCGCGGTCGAGACCGGCGCCTGCATCGTCTGATTCCCTGAGCCGATTTCCGCGGCGCGGCCGATCTCAGAGCGCGGTGACGAAGTCGAGCATCATCCCGATGACGGCCTCGGGCCGCTCCTGGTGCGCGTAGTGGCCGGCGTCGTCCACGAACTTCAGGATGCGACCGGGCGCGTACCGCGAGCAGC
>NZ_JADZGH010000259.1:25465-25782 GCF_015865005.1 Rhodococcus sp. CX | reverse complement strand
GCGCCACTGGCTGCGGAACGCCCAGCGCTGGTATTCGAGGGTCGAATGGGCGACTCCCGGGATGCGGATCGCCGAGCGAAGTTTCTCCGCCACCTCCGCGAACTCCGGGGAGCTCTGCCAGGCGGGTCCCGAGCGGGCCCGCAGGAGGCGTTCGATCTCGGCGCCGTCGTCGCGGACGAGCAGCCGCTCGGGCCGCCACGGAATCTGGTAGTCCAGGAACGTCGGCAGCAGCGCCTTCCGCTGGGCCCGGTCGCGCAGGGTGGCGTCGCGCAGCGAGATCGGATGCGGCGAATCGACGACGGCGATCGCCCGGACCG
>NZ_JADZGH010000259.1:25349-25455 GCF_015865005.1 Rhodococcus sp. CX | reverse complement strand
GGCGCACCGTGGAGGTCATGACGTAGGGATCCAGCGTGCCGTGCAGCTGCAGAATCGGCAGCGTCAGCGGAACGCCCACGGCCTTGATGAAGCGGCGTCCGTCGGG
>NZ_JADZGH010000259.1:13712-25339 GCF_015865005.1 Rhodococcus sp. CX | reverse complement strand
ATCCCGGGTGCAGGATCGCGGTCGCCCAGCACACCAGGCCGCCGTCGGCGTGACCGACGAGCACGGCATCGGTGTACCCGAGCGCGCGGACGAGACCGGCGATGTCCGCGGACAGCGTCCAGCCGTCGTAACCGCGCGGTGGCTTGTCAGTGTCGCCGTAGCCGCGCAGGTCCACCGCGACGGCCCGGAAGCCGGCCTCGGCGAATGCGATCAACTGGTGCCGCCACGTCCACCACAGGTCGGCGAAGCCGTGCAGGAACACGACCAGCGGGGCATCGGGATCGGTGGGACCGATCTCGGCGGCGTGCAGCCGGATTCCGTTCGCATGGACATCACGATGCGTCCACGGCCCGGGATACCGGACCGTGGACGGATCGGGAAGGGACACTGCCTCGAGCACGGTCGCGGCTCAGCGTGCGTGCCGGGGACCGCCGGCGGGGGACGGCTCCTCGTGTAGCGGCAGGACGGACCGGGCCTGCTTGAGCGAGTCGATCGTCTTGTTCGGCGCGCGCACCTTGCGCACCCGCATGTAGCCGATCAGGGCGAAGATCGCCGTCACCACCACCATGATCAGGAAGACGATGAGGAACGCCAGCCACCGCGCGACCCACACGTCGAGCAGTTCGGCGAGGAAGAAGAAGAAGAAGAACGAGCTGAAGATCAGCACCGCGAGCGCGAGGATGAAGAACAGGCTGCCCTGCAGGCCCTTCTTGACCTCTCCGGTGACCTCGGCCTTCGCGAGTTCGACCTCGGCGCGGAACAGCGTCGACACCTGCGCGGTCGCGTCACGGACCAGGTCTCCGATGCTGGCGTCCTTGGGAGTCGGGGCGGCGACTTCTGTCAGCGGGATGGACGAGATGCTTGTCGGTGCGCCGTCGCTTGGCTTCCGATTCCCGTTCGTGACGCTCACTTGTCGACCCCTCCAATTGTCTCGTCCGGTTGACGGTGGGCTCGCCCACGCCGTAACAGTAGCGTCGAACCCAGCATCGATGCGATCAATGATGTGACGAGGACCGCGGCCTTTGCGGTGTCCGCCTGATCTCCGTTCCCGAGCGAGAGTTCGGCGATGAGCAGGCTGACGGTGAATCCGATCGCTCCGAGGGTCGCGAGGGCGAACAGATCCTTCCAGTGCAGTCCGGTCGGGCGGGACGCGATCCCGAGCCGGATCGCGACCCACGACGTACCGAAGATACCGATGATCTTGCCTGCGAGCAGCCCCACCACGATCGACAGGCCGACCGGTGTCGTGAACACCGCGCGGAGGGCCTCCGCGCCGAGCGGTACCCCGGAGGCGAACAGCGCGAATATCGGCACACACAGGCCGGCCGACCACGGCTGGATGCGATGTGCCAATCGCTCGGCGGGCGCTGCGGATTCGCCCGGATCGGTGTGCACGCGGGTGAGCAACCCGAGCAGCACCCCGGCGATCGTCGCGTGGATCCCGGACTGGTGCACGGCGTACCAGGTCAGGAGGGCGAGCGGCACGTACAGCAGGGGAGTGGTCACGCGCCGGCGCTGGGCGTACCAGTAGACGACGGCGCAGGCCACGGTCGCGGCCAGCCAGAGCAGCGAGATCGACGAGGTGAACAGGATCGCGATCAGTCCGATGCCGATGAGGTCGTCGACCACTGCGAGGCTGAGCAGGAACACCCGGGCGCTGGTGGGGATTCGCGATCCGGTCAGCGCGAGCACGCCCAGCGCGAAGGCGATGTCGGTGGCCACCGGGATCGCCCAGGCGCGTTCGAGACCGGGGGTTCCCCAGCCGATCGTCGCGGCGATGGCGGCCGGCAGGACGACGCCGCCGACCGCGGCGAGCACCGGCAGCAGGGCCTTCTTCCGATCGGCCAATTCGCCGACGACGAGTTCGCGTTTGAGTTCGAGGCCGGCGATGAAGAAGAACACGGCGAGCAGGCCGTCCTGGGCCCAGGTGCCGACGGTGAGATTCAGGTGAAGGGACGCGGGTCCGACGGTGAAGTCCCGCAACGCCTCGTAGGACGGCGCCAGCGGCGAGTTCGCCCACGCGACCGCGATGGCGGCGACGGCCAGCAGGATCGAACCGCCGACGGTCTCGGTGCGGAGGTACCGGGTGAGTTCCCTGCTCCAGGATGCGGAATCGGACGTCTGCGACACGGGTCCCTCTCGTTCGGAAATCGGTACGGCTGCGACTCGCCGACCAGACTTCCCGGCACACCTCCGGCCGATCCTAGCGGTGACCGGCGTCTCGATCCCAAACGGCCAATTTGCTTCGCTAAGGAAATTGGGTGTTCAATTTCCTACTAATTGGGATGACTCTCCCACAATGTGACTTTTGGAGCGAGTTTTGTGAGCACTACCCTCGACGTGGACCGGCACGACGACGACAGCGTCGCGGGAGTACCCCGCCGGCGAATCGTCGTCGCGAGCCTGATCGGCACATCCATCGAGTTCTACGACTTCTACATCTATGCGACCGCCGCGGTCTCCGTGTTCCCGCACCTGTTCTTCCCGAAGGGCAACGAGACGACCGCACTGCTGGCCTCCCTCGCGACCTTCGGTATCGCCTTCGTTGCGCGCCCGATCGGCTCCGTGTTGTTCGGTCACTTCGGGGACCGCATCGGACGCAAGGCGACGCTGGTGGGTTCGCTGCTCACCATGGGCATCGCGACGTTCCTCATCGGGGTGCTGCCGACCTACCACCAGGTGGGTCTGCTCGCCCCCATGCTGCTTGCGCTGATGCGCTTCTGCCAGGGCATCGGCCTCGGCGGTGAATGGTCCGGCGCGGCACTCCTTGCGACCGAGACCGCGAAGCCCGGCAAGCGCGCGTGGGCCGCGATGTGGCCGCAGCTCGGCGCCCCGATCGGATTCGTCTTCGCCAACGGGCTGTTCCTGATCATGACGCTGCTGCTCGGCCACGACAATTCCGATCCGGACCTGTCCAGCGCGTTCCTCGAGTGGGGCTGGCGCGTGCCGTTCCTGCTCAGCGCCGTCATGGTGATCATCGGTCTCTACGTTCGCCTCAAGCTCGAGGAGACCCCGGTCTTCGCGAAGGCCGTCGCCGACGGCAAGAAGGTGAAGACCCCGCTCGTCGAGGTGTTCAAGAGCAGCTGGCGGCAGCTGATCATCGGCACCTTCGTGATGCTCGCGACCTACACGCTCTTCTACATCATGACCACCTGGGTGCTGAGCTTCGGCACCGGCAAGACCCCCGCCCAGGGCGGCACCGGCGCAGGCTTCCAGTACTCGGACTTCCTGGTCCTGCAACTCGTGGCCGTGCTGTTCTTCGCCGCGGCGATCCCGGTCTCCGGCATCCTCGCCGACCGCTACGGGCGCCGGTCCACCCTGCTCGTCGTCACCGGCACGATGATGGTGTTCGGCCTGTGCTTCGGGCTGCTGCTGGACGGCGACGCCATGGGCTCTGCGCGCATGCTGTTCTTCCTGATTCTCGGCATGCTGCTGATGGGTTTCACGTTCGGCCCGCAGTCGGCGATCCTGCCGGAGCTGTTCCCCACGAACGTGCGCTACACCGGATCGGGCATCGCCTACAACGTGTCCAGCATTCTCGGCGCGGCGGTGGCCCCCTTCATCGCGACCTGGCTCGCCACGACGTACGGCGTCGGCTGGGTGGGTGTGTATCTGCTGGCCGCCGCGGTGCTGACGTTCGTCGCGTTGCTCGCGGTGCGCGAGACCAAGGACGCCTCCCTCGACGAGGTCTGATCGTCCACACACGTAATCGGCCCCCGGTCCGCACGGACCGGGGGCCGAAGTGCATGCGGAGCTAACCGATCCGCTGCCCGCAGTTCGAACAGAAGTTCTCGGTGCCGCGGCGCTCGGTGCCGCAGGACGGGCAGAACCGGGCGCCCTGCGCCGCCGGTGCGGGAGCGGTGGGCGGGACCTCGTAGCCCGGGGCTCCCTGCTGCGGCTGAGGTGCGTAGCCGCCGGGCGCGGTGGGCGGCGTGAAACCTGCGGGCGGAGCACCGAACCCACCGGGCGCGCCCGGCTGCGGAACCGGTCCGTTGCCGGGAGCCCCGTGGAATCCGGCCGCGGCCGCGGCCGGGGCCGCGGCCGGGGCCGGGGTGCGGCGGCTGCGCACGAGCAGGAACCCGCCGAGCCCGGCGATCAGCAGGACCGCGACAGCGGCGCCGCCGAGGATCAACGGCAGTTTCGACGACGAGGACGACGAGGACGACGCGGCATCGCCGTGCTGCTCGCGCAGACGGACGGCGTCGGACTTGATCGCCGAGATGCCGGGATATTCGGGGGACATGGCGAGGACCGAGTCGAAGCCCTCGATGGCCTCGGTGTAGCGCCCCTCGTAGTACGCGGCGAGGGCGTCGCGGTAGCGCTCGTCGGCGGGGCCCAGCTGGGAGGTGATACCGCGGGCGGCGAGCAGTTCCTCCAGGCCACTCGACGGCGCGATGAAGTTGAACGCCTGGCTTTCACCCGAGGGGCCGAAGCTGTTCACGCCGATGACCCGGCCCTCGAGATCGACCGTCGGGCCGCCGCTCATGCCGCCCGACAGGGCCGCGTCGGTTTCGTAGAACGGGACCGTGCCGGAGGTCTTCTTCGCGCTGACCTTGCCGCTCTTGTTGGTCGGTTCGAGGCTGGGGTCGGTGACCTTCTCGGTGCTGCCGGGGAATCCGACGGACAGCACGGGCGTGCCGATCGCGACGTCGTCGTCGGTCGCGAGCAGCGCGGCGGGCAGGTCGTCGCGCTGCACCTTGAGCAGTGCGACGTCGCCCTGTTCGAGCGGGCGGTACTCGATGACGTTGGCGGGCAGGCGAGTTCCCGAGGTGCCTTCGCCGAACAGCACCGCGATCTCGAGGGTCGGGTCGGATCCGCCCTTCTCGCCCTCGACGGTGAAGCTGCCGTCGACGAACGCGGCGAGCTCTTCGGGAGCCCAGTCCATGTTCGCGGCGTAGATGTCGCCGAACGCGGCGTCGAGGAGCATGCTCCGGACGTCGTCCACGCAGTGCCCGGCCGTCGCGACCCACCCGTCGGGGTTCACCACGAAGCCCGTGCAGGTCCAGCTGGCCTGGTAGGGCGCGGTGTCGAACAGCTCGCCGTCCGGCATGCGGATCCACCCGGTCGTCGTGCCCTCGAGGTACACGGTGGCGGGGCGGATCAGGGCAGCTGCGCGTTGCTCCGGGTTGGCCGCCGGGCGGGTGCTCGTGTCCTGTGCGAGTGCGGCGCCCGGGGATGCGCTGAGGAGGCCGAGCGCAAGTACCGAGCACGCGGCGAACCGGCGTGAGAAGCGGTGTCCTGATCCGGACATGGGTCCTCCGAAGAGACAGTGAGGGTGTGACGTAGACGAACCCGGCCCACAACAATGTGAGCCTTGGTAACCATTGCGGGACAACGGCGTTCGATTGCCGACACAGAGTATGCCGAGGAGGGGATCGGGCGAAACAGGCAAAATGAATAGTGGTTCAGATGCTAAACCCGAATGGAAGAAGTCTGTGAAAAGTCATCGGTAACGCGGCGGAAAATGAGTACAAATACGCAGACGCGGCCCGCTCCGAAGAGCGGGCCGCGTCGTGCGGAGGTGCCGGCAGTGGCTACTTGTTGATTCCGCGGATGGCTTCGAACACGGCCGGATCGACGAGGGTCGAGGTGTCGCCGAGTTCACGGCCCTCGGCGACGTCGCGCAGCAGGCGGCGCATGATCTTGCCGGAGCGGGTCTTCGGCAATTCCGGCACGACCGAGATCTGCCGTGGCTTGGCGATCGGGGAGATCTCCACCGCCACGTGATCGCGCAGTTCCTTCACGAGCGTGTCGCCGGTGTTCTCCACGTTCTCGCGCAGGATCACGAACGCGACGATGCCCTGGCCGGTGGTCTCGTCGGAGGCGCCGACGACCGCGGCCTCGGCGACGGCCGGGTGCGACACGAGCGCGGACTCGACCTCCGAGGTGGAGATGCGGTGGCCGGAGACGTTCATGACGTCGTCGACGCGGCCGAGCACCCACAGCGCGCCGTCCTCGTCGTAACGGGCACCGTCACCGGCGAAGTACCAGCCCTGCTCGGCGTACCGGGACCAGTAGGTCTCCTTGTAGCGCTCCATGTCGCCCCAGATGCCGCGCAGCATCGACGGCCACGGCTGGTCGAGCACCAGATAGCCGTTGCCGCCCTCGCCGAGTTCGTGGGCCTCGTCGTCGACGATCTTCGCCGAGATGCCGGGCAGCGGCGCCATCGCCGAACCGGGCTTGGTGGCGGTCAGGCCCGGCAGCGGGGAGATCATGATCGCGCCGGTCTCGGTCTGCCACCAGGTGTCGACGATCGGGGCCTTGCCGGCGCCGATGACCTCCCGGTACCAGCGCCACGCCTCCGGGTTGATCGGCTCACCGACCGAGCCGAGCAGCCGGATCGACGACAGGTCGTGGGCGTCGGGAATCTGGCGGCCCCACTTCATGAACGTGCGGATCAGCGTCGGGGCGGTGTAGTAGATCGACACCCCGTACTTCTCGATGATCTCGAAGTGCCGGTGCTCGGTCGGCGAGTTCGGGGTGCCCTCGTAGACGACCTGCGTGGCACCGTTGCTCAGCGGCCCGTACACGATGTAGGTGTGGCCGGTGACCCAGCCGATGTCCGCGGTGCACCAGTACACGTCCTGACCCGGCTTGTGGTCGAAGACGTTGTGGTGCGTGTACGACGCCTGGGTGAGGTAGCCGCCGGAGGTGTGCACGATGCCCTTGGGCTTACCGGTGGTGCCCGAGGTGTACAGGATGAACAGCGGGTGCTCGGCGTCGAACGGCTGTGGGGTGTGCCGATCGGAGGCCTTCTCGACGGTCTCGTGCCACCACAGGTCCCGGCCGTCGGTCCAGTCGACGTCGATGCCGGTGCGCTTGACGACGAGCACGTGCTCGATCGACTCCGCCCCGCGACCGCTTCGTCGGCGGCGGACTTGAGCGGGGCAGGGGCGCCGCGGCGCCACTGGCCGTCGACGGTGACCAGCAGCTTGGCCTGCGCGTCGTCGATGCGCGAGCGCAGCGCCGAGGCGGAGAAGCCACCGAAGACCACCGAATGCGTCAGGCCCAGGCGCGCGCAGGCGAGCATGGACACGATCGCCTCGGGGATCATCGGCATGTAGATCGCGACGCGGTCGCCGGCGACCAGACCCAGCTCGGTGAAGGTGTTCGCGGCCTTGGAGACCTCGGCGAGCAGATCGTTGTAGGTGATCGCCCGGGAATCGCCGGGTTCACCCTCGAACAGGATGGCGACACGGTCGCCGTTGCCGGCTTCCACGTGCCGGTCCACGCAGTTGTAGGCGACGTTCAGCTGTCCGCCGACGAACCACTTCGCGACCGGGGCGTCGGACCAGTCCAGCACCTCGCTCCACGGCGTCGCCCAGTCCAGACGCTTGGCCTGGGTGTCCCAGAATGCGAGGCGGTCGGCGTCGGCGGCAGCCTGCAACTCGGGACCGGCGTTGGCGGTCGCGGCGAATTCCGCGCTCGGCGGGAACACCTGCTGTTCATGGTCCTGGGCTGCACTCGTCATGATGCCGGGGCCTCTTTCCGGGATGTGCGAAATGAATCGGGCTCAAGTGAGAGTAGTCACCTGTGACGGGGATCGCATCGTTGCATCCACTTGCAACCTGGTCACTTGCGCCGATCGGTCGGTGTCGCGCGACGGATGGTCGGCTGCGTCGACGAACGGACCGCCGACCGGTATCGGACCCCGGACCGGTAGCGTCCACAGACGTGACGGACCCGCTGCAGCCCCTTCTCGACCTGCCCGGAGTGCGCGACGCCGCCGATCGAGCGCGCGACGCGCTCGCCGAGGTGCACCGGCACAAGACCAACCGGCGCGGCTGGCCGAACACCGCCGCGGAGGCATCGGTGCGCGCGGCGCGGGCCTCGGCCGCGATCGACGGCGGCTCGATGGAGCTGCCGCAGCCGGGCGAGGCCGGTGACCCCATCCTGGCCGGCGCACTGCGGGTCGCGCAGGCGCTCGACGGGGACAGCCTCGGCATACTGGTCGCGACGTGGAAGCGGGCTCCGCTGCAGGCCCTCGCGCGACTGCATCTGCTCGCTGCGGCGGACCTGGTGGACGATCCGGAATCGCTGGGTCGTCCCCGGACGGATCCCGGAATCGGGGAACGGCTCGACGCCCTCGCGCAGCTGGTGACCGGAGGGACCCGTGTGCCCGCTCCGGTTCTCGCAGGCGTCGTGCACGGTGAACTGTGCACGCTGCGCCCGTTCGGTGTCGCCGACGGGGTGATCGCGCGCGCCGCCTCCCGGCTCGTGTGCGTCTCGACCGGTCTCGACCCCCACAACCTCGGGGTGCCGGAGGTGACCTGGATGCGCCGCGTCCCGGCCTACCGCGAGGGCATCGCCGCCTTCGGGCAGGGCACCGCGGAGGGTGTCGGCAACTGGCTGCTGTTCTGCTGCGTCGCCCTCGAGTCCGGTGCCCGCGAGGCGACGTCGATCGCCGACGCGTTCGCCGGCTGAGCCACCCGGGGCCCGGTCAGTGTGGTGCCGGGGCGTAGACGGTCATCCATTTCGGGTGTAGCCGGTAGTAGACCACGTCGTTGTCCCAGTCGAACATGTCCTCGCCGTAGAACGACTTGAAATAGGCGAGCAGTTCGGGCCAGTCCGCGGCCGGTTCGGCGTCGGGCGGGGTGAGGATCTCCACCGTGCCGTGTGTGAAGACGCCCAGTTCCTCACCGCGAAGATGAGCGACGCTGGCGGCGGGCCGCGCGGCGAGGTGACGGGCCTTGGCGGCGCTGCGCGCGGTGCCGAAGTGCCACTTGCCGTGGAGGAAGTGCCCGTCCACGCCGCTGATCCGGGGTTCGCCGCACGCCGTCACGGTGGACAGGGCGAGCGTGCACATGCCGGTGAGGACTCGGGTGAGTTGCTCGGCGGTCAGTGTGCTCTCGCGGTTGATGATCGACCGCAGGTGCGCGGTGGACCGGGCGAGGGACGCGTCCAGGAGAGCCTGAAGTTCGGCGAGTTCTTCCGGTGTTTCCTGCATGGGGGCACCTTGTCCGTGATCGGCTGCTGTCGCGGCCGGCGCTCGGCGTCGGTCCGCGAGACCATGCTCGCATCGGATGCTGACACCCTGTGTCAAGAATGCATGGACGTGCGATCCCCGGTCGGGACGTCGCCCCGGGCTTCGGAAGTCGCTGCGGCGCAGGAGAGTTCTGTCGCAGCGAGGCCTTGCACGAAGGAGTCTCCACATGCGAAGCGGGTGGCGCCGCCGACTTGCGTCGGTGTCGCCACCCGCTAGCACGGATCGCCGTGTTACGCATGCGTGCTGGAATGGGTTGTGTGTCAACGACCTCGGCGATGACTCGGGTTTCGCAAGTTCGCCCTCGCAACGGGTGCGAGGAGGTTCGCTCGCGACGCCCCGGATCTCGCAGGTCCACAACGCTTTTGCCCTTATAGTGGCATCGGCTCCGCGTGGGTACTCGGTGTCCGTGCTGGGAAGTCGGTACGGGAGATCGAACCTTCTCTTCCGATTCGCTCTTGGCCTTCCGGCTTCCGTAACACCATTTCTACCCTCTGTTGCCGGGGTCGGCAAGCCCCATTTTCGGGTCGATTTCCGCTGGTGTCCGGCCCTGATCTAGCGCCGCCGGCGCAGGACGGAGTAGGTGGCGGCGCCTGCGAGCAGGGCCGTCGCGGAAACGATCATGCCGACCGTGAGCAACCCGCGACCGCGGATGGTCAGGCGCCGCAGCAGCGGCACGGGCTTGACGAAAGTCAGTACGGGCCAACCTCTTTCCGTTGCGACCCGGCGCAGCGTCCGGTCCGGGTTGACCGCTCGGGGGTATCCGACCGCCTGCAGCATCGGGATGTCCGTCGACGAGTCGGAGTATGCGTAGCTGCGCGCCAGGTCGTAGCCGTATCGCTCGGCCAGTTCCTTCATCGCCGTGACCTTCTCCTCGCCGAAGCAATAGAACTCGAGTTCGCCGGCGTACCGTCCGTCGACGATGCGCATCCGGCTCGCGGTGCTGTGCGACGCGCCGAGTGCTTCGGCGATCGGGGCGACGACCTCCTCCCCGGACGCCGAGATCACGACCACGTCGTGTCCGCGCAGTTTGTGGTCGGCGATGAGGTCCGCGGCCTCCTGGAACACCAGGGGATCGACGATCTCGTGCAGCGTCTCGGCGACGATCGATTTGATCTGCTCGACGTTCCAGCCCTCGCACATCGCCGCGATGTACGCGCGCATCCGTTGCGCCTGATCGTGGTCGGCGCCGGACAGCAGGTACAGGAACTGGGCGTAGGTGTTCTCGATGACCGTGCGACGGTTGAGCAGCCCCTGATCGAAGAACGGCCGGCTGAACGCCAGGACGCTGGACTTCGCGATGACGGTCTTGTCCAGGTCGAAGAACGCGGCGATGCGACCCGCCTCGGAGGGCCGTGGTGTCTCGTCGGTCACCGCACCACAATAGGCCGCTGATCCGCGTTTCGGCCGGTCCTCGGTACCTCGGTCCCACTGAATGTTTCAACTTGCAAATAGTCGAGCGGCCCGGTGTAGTATCGCAAATACCTGGGCGCAACCAGGCTGTGTTCAGCCCGACCCCCCGGGGCTGAACACGACGGCCCTCGCCTCCTCCCCCCTGGCGAGGGTCGTCCCGTATCCGAATGTCTTTCGGTTTCGCCGCGCGCGTCCGCGGCCGGGAAGTTGTCCACAGGCGCCCGGTTCATCCACAGATTCGCCCCCCGCCCCGAAAACCGTCTTCCGCGTCTCGGTGCTTCCACGCACGCTGTCCGCATGAACGACGAGCGCACCGCACGAATCCTCGCGCTGATCTCCGACGGCACCCTGCTGGCCAGTCTGCGGCGCGTGGCCGCTGCATCCGACCGCGACCTCGACGACGCACCCGTCCCTCCGACACGGCGCAGCTGGGACGACGCCGGGCTCGTCGTCGTCGACCATGCCACCGCGGCGGCGATGGAGACGTTCCCGCGGCGGCGCGGCGTGGTTCTCGTCTGCTCGGGTGCCGCGGGGCTGGCGGATTGGCAGGCAGCGGCCGCGGTCGGTGCCGAACACGTGATCGCGCTTCCGGACGACGAGGTCGAACTGCTCGCGGTGATGGGTGCCGCGGCCGAACCGGACACCGGTGGGGGTCGCGTCGTCACCGTCGTCGGCGGGTGCGGAGGTGCCGGCGCCTCCACGTTCGCGGCGGCCCTGGCCTGGACCGCCGCCGACCGCGACGACCCGAACGTGCTGCTCGTCGACGGCGACCCCTTCGGCGGCGGCCTCGACGTGCTCACCGGCCTCGAAGACCGGCCCGGGGTGCGCTGGCCGGGACTGGCCGTCGAGGGCGGCCGGGTCTCCGCGCGGGCGTTGCGCGACGCCGTCCCGGACTGGGCGCCCGGGCTCGGCGTGCTCTCCACCGACCGCACCGCGTCCGGTGAACCGCCGTCGGCCGCGGTCACCGCCGTGCTCGACGCGGCGCGTCGATCCGGAACGGTGGTCGTGTGCGACGTTTCGCGCAGCGTCGGCCCGGCCGCGGAGGCGATGGTCGCCGCGGCCGATCTGGTCGTCCTGATCACCCCGGCGCGGGTGGGCGGTGCGCTCGCGGCGGCACGGACCGCCGAATGGGCGGGGGCGCGAAACCCGAACACGGGTCTCGTGGTGCGCGGGCCCGCGCCGGGTGGGCTCCGCGGCGCCGACGTCGCCGCCGTCGTCGGGATCCCGTTGC
>NZ_JADZGH010000259.1:7413-13564 GCF_015865005.1 Rhodococcus sp. CX | reverse complement strand
CGGTGGGTTGCGGGTCCGGCGCCGCTCGCCCCTCACCACCGCGGCCGACGCGGTGCTCGCCGTCGTCGGCCTCGACCGGGCGTCCTCGAGGTGGGCGGCATGAGCACCGTGCTGACCGCCGACCTGCTCGACCGCGTGCGCGAACGCCTCGCGGGCGACCGCGCCGAACCGACCCCCGCGCGGGTCGCGGCGGCGTTGCGCGCCGAATCCGGTGGCGTGCTCGGAGACTCCGACCTGCTCACCGCCCTGCGGCACCTGCAGACCGAACTCACCGGGGCGGGACCGCTCGAGGCACTGCTGGCCGAACCCGAGGTCACCGATGTGCTCGTGACCGCCCCGGACCGCGTGTGGGTCGATCGTGGTGCGGGTCTGCAGCTCGCTCCCGTCACGTTCCCGGACGAGGCGTCGGTACGCCGGCTCGCCCAGCGCCTCGCGCTGTTCGCGGGGCGGCGGCTCGACGACGCCCAACCCTGGGTGGACGGCCGGTTGCCCGGACACGGCGAGTTCGGGGTGCGGCTGCACGCCGTGCTCGCCCCCGTCGCCCAGGGCGGGACGTGCCTGTCCCTGCGCATCCTGCGGCCGGCCACGCAAGGCCTCGACGCGCTGCTCGCCAACGGCGCCGTGCAGCCGGACGCGTACCGGCTGCTGCGCCGCGTCGTCACGGCCCGGCTGGCGTTCCTCGTCGTGGGCGGCACGGGCGCAGGAAAGACAACGCTCCTCGCGGCGATGCTCGGCGCCGTCGACCCGGGCGAACGGATCGTCTGCGTCGAGGACGCCGCCGAACTCGCACCCACCCACCCGCACGTGGTCCGGCTCGTCGCCAGACCCCCGAACGTCGAGGGCGTCGGTGAGGTCACCGTGCGCGACCTGGTCCGGCAGGCCCTGCGGATGCGACCCGACCGCATCGTCGTCGGGGAGGTGCGCGGCGGCGAGGTCGTCGACCTGCTGACCGCGCTCAACACCGGACACGACGGCGGCGCCGGCACGGTCCACGCGAACTCCCCGGACGAGGTTCCGGCCCGACTCGAGGCCCTCGCCGCGCTCGGCGGACTCGACCGAGCCGCGCTGCATAGCCAGCTGGCCGCGGCCGTGCAGGTGATCCTGCACGTCGATCGGGCGCCCGACGGCACTCGCCGGCTCGTCGAGATCGGGGTCGTCGAGCGCGATCCGGCCGCGGGGGTCCTCGTCGTGCCCGCGTGGACGGCCGTGCACGGGCCGGACGCCGGGATGGAACGGCTCGAGCGGTACTTCCGGCGGCGGGCATGACCGTCGCCGCGGTGTGCCTTGCGGTCGCGGTGCTGGTCGCCCCCGGGCCGATCGCCCGGCACCGTCTCCGGTCGGCCACCGGCACCGAACCCGCTGCAGCACGGCGGGTCGGGTCGCCTCTGGTGATCGGCGCGTCCGCCGCCGTCGTGGTGGCGCTGGTCGTCGGTGTCGCGGTCGCGCTGGCCACGTCGATCGTCGTTGCGACCGCGGTGTGGCGGATGCGCACCCGTCGTCGTGCCCGGGCGGCGGACGCCGACCAGCGGATGCTGCTGGGCGCCCTCGAAACCGTCATCGCCGAACTGCGGGTGGGCAACCACCCGGCCGAGGCGTGCGCGGTCGCTGCGCAGGAGAGCGGTGGTCCGGCCGCCGACGCGTTCCGCGTCGCTGCCGCTCGCGCCCGTCTCGGCGGATCGGCGGCGGACGGACTGCGCGGTGCCACATCCGGTCCGCTCGGCGCACAGCTGGAGCGCGTCGCGGCGGCGTGGGCCGTCTCCGACCGGCACGGGCTCGCACTCGCGGAACTGCTCTCGGCGACGCGCACCGACCTGCTCGGACGGATCCGGCTGCGGGCACGCACCGAAGCGGGACTGGCCGGGGCCCGCGCGACCGCGACCGTGCTCGCCGGGCTGCCCGCGCTCGGTGTCGCACTCGGGCAGGCGATGGGTGCCGCACCGATCGCGGTGCTGCTCGGAGGTGGCCTCGGTGGCGCGCTCCTCGTGTTCGGTACCGGCCTGGCGTGTGCGGGTCTGCTGTGGACCGACCGCATCTCGGCGCGGGTGGCGTCGTGATCGCGGTCGGGGCGCTGTGCCTCGCGGCGGCGGTGCTGGTTCTGCCGGAGACCGGTCGCGGCCGCCTGCGCCGGGTCGTGCAGCCGCCCGGCGACGAATCCGCGACCGTGCTTGCGGCGGAAGAGGATCCGCACGCCGTTCCGGCGACGCTGGATCTGCTCGCGGCGTGCCTGCGCGCGGGTCTGCCCACCGCCACCGCCGCCCGCGCCGTCGCGGAGTCGGCGCCGCCGGGCCTGGCCGATGCGCTGCGGCGTGGTGCCGATCGGCTGCAGCTCGGTGCCGACCCTGCCGAGGCCTGGCACGGGCTCGGCGACGACGAAGTGCTCGAAGCGTTCTCGCGGGCTGCACGACGATCCGCCAAGTCCGGTGCGCCGCTGTCGGGCATCGTCGCCGAACTCGCCGAACGCGGTCGCGCCGAAGCGGAGGACCGGGCGGCCGCCGCGATCGAACGGGCCGGAGTGCTCGTCAGCGGACCGCTCGGCCTGTGTTTCCTGCCGGCGTTCGTGTGCCTGGGCATCGTCCCGGTCGTGATCGGACTGGCGGGGAAGGTCCTCTCGGGAGGACTGCTGTGAGACATCGGCGCGGACGGTCCGTGCCGGTCGGAGGGGAGAAAACATGTTCACCAACGGAATTCGAAACGTACGTGATCGACTCGCGGGGGCCGTGGCCGACGAGGACGGCATGTCGACCGCCGAATACGCGATCGGCACGATCGCGGCCGCGGCGTTCGGGGCCGTGCTCTACACGGTCGTCACCGGCGACAACATCGTCTCCGCGCTGACCGGCATCGTCGAGCGCGCCCTGAACACCGCGGTGTGAGCGGCTCCGGGGAAGAGGGCGGGGTGACCGTCGAGGCGGCGATCACCCTCGCCGCGCTGGTGTCGGTTCTCGTGCTCTGTCTCGGTGCGGTGCTGTGCGTTTCGCATCAGTTCCGCTGCCAGGACGCGGCGCGGGAGGCCGCCCGGCTGGCTGCGCGCGGTGACGAGGCACGGGCGGTCGAGACGGCCGCCCGGGTCGCGCCACCGAACGCGCGGATCACGCTGCGCGAGGACGGGGATCTCGTCGTCGCGGTGGTGTCGGTGGCGGGGCCGTTGCTGCCGCTGGTGACGCTGACCGCCGAGGCCGTCGCGGTCCGCGAACCGGAACCGGTGCCGTGAGTGCACTGCGGGACGACCGGGGCAGCGCCACGATCGTCGGGTGTTTCCTCATGGCCGCGCTCGTCGTCGTGACCGCGACGCTGGTGCACATCGGGTCGGCCGTGGCGTCGCGGCATCGGGCGCAGGCGGCGGCCGATCTGGCGGCGCTGGCCGTCGCGGTCGCCCTCGACCGGGGAAGCGACCGGGCGTGCGGGCAGGCCGAACGGATCGCCGCGCGCATGCGGGTCCGGGTGCGGGAGTGCTCGATCGACGGGTGGGACACGGTCGTCGAGGTCGCCGCGGAGGTGACGTCGGCGCTCCCGGCTAAGGGGGAGGCGGTGGCGATCGCGCGGGCCGGTCCGGCCGGTCAGGGCTCGTCCGCGAGCGCGGTGAGGACCGCACCGAGCAGCGCGATCGCCCCGGCCTTGTCGAGCGGGTCGTTGCCGTTGCCGCACTTGGGGGAGTAGACGCACGACGGGCAGCCGGTGGCGCATTCGCAGGCGAGGACCGCGTCGCGGGTGGCGGTGAGCCATCGGGTGATCCGGCTGTGCCCGCGCTCGGCGAACCCGGCGCCGCCGGGGTGCCCGTCGTACACGAACACGGTCGGCAGCCCGGTGTCGGCGTGCAGTGCGGTGGACACCCCGCCGATGTCGCCGCGGTCGCAGGTCGCGACGAGCGGGAGCAGGCCGATGGCCGCGTGCTCGGCGGCGTGCAGTGCACCGGGGACGCGTTCGGCTCCGATCCCGGCGCGCTCGAGCAGTTCGGGTGTGACGGTGTACATCACGGCCCGGGTCGGCAGGGTCTGCGGCGGCATGTCCAGGGGAATCTGGTCCAGGACCTCACCGGAGGGGAGGCGCCGCAGATAACCGATCACCTGATGCGTCACCTCCACCCGCGCGAACGTGACGGTGACGTCGCCCGCGGTGCGCTGTTCGTCGACGGAGGTGATGGTGATGTCGGTCAGTTCCCGGGCGAACGTGGACCATTCGGGGTCCTCCGCGTGCACGAGGGCCACGCCGTCGTCGAGGTACAGCTCGTCGACGACGAACGATTCGCCCTGGTGCAGGTGCACCGCGCCCGGATGCACGGTCGCGGGAGCGCGGCCGGCGTCGACGGTGCCGAGCATCCGGCCGGTGTCGGCCTCGACGATCGCGATCTGGCTGCCGATCCCGCCGCGGATGTCGAGGCCGGCGTGCGGGTCGGTGTCGGGGGTGACGAACCAGCCGTGCGGGCGCCGGCGGATCAGGCCCTGCGCGGCGAGGTCGGCGAGCACGTCCTCCGCCCCGAACTCGGCGACCTCCGCGTCGGTGAGCGGCGCCTCCAGCGCGGCACACAGCAGTTGCGGACCCAGCACGTACGGATTCGCCGGATCGGTGACGGTCGCCTCGACGGGTGTGCCGAGCAGCGCCTGCGGATGATGCACGAGATAGGTGTCGAGCGGGTCGTCGCGGGCGACGAGCACCACCAGCGACCCGGCGCCGCGCCGGCCGGCACGGCCACCCTGCTGCCGGAACGACGCGACCGTCCCGGGGAAACCGGCGACGACGACCGCGTCGAGCCCGGCGATGTCGACGCCGAGCTCGAGCGCGTTGGTGGTCGCGACGCCGAGCAGGCGACCGTCGGCGAGGGCCGCCTCGAGCTCGCGGCGGTCCTCGGCCAGGTATCCGGCGCGGTAGGCGGCGACCCGGTCGACCAGGTCCGGGGCGGAGGCGGCGAGCAGTCGGCGCGCGGCGATCGCGGTCGATTCGGCGCCGTGCCGGGACCGCACGAACGCGAGCGTGCGGGCTCCTTCCACGACGAGATCGGCGAGCAGGCGCGCGGCTTCGCTGCCGGCGGCGCGGCGCACGGGTGCACCGTGTTCCCCGGTGACGTCGGTGAGCAGCGGTGGTTCCCACAGGGCGACGGTGCGCGGACCGGACGGGGAGCAGTCCTCGGTCACCTCCCGGCAGGGCGCACCGATCAACCGGGACGCGGCCGCACCCGGCTCCGCCGTCGTCGCCGAGGCCAGCACGAACACCGGATGCGCGCCGTAGTGCGCCGCGATCCGCCGCAGCCGCCGCAGGATCAGGGCGACGTGGGAGCCGAACACGCCGCGATAGGCGTGGCACTCGTCGACGACGACGTACCGCAGCCGTTTGAAGAACCGGCTCCAGCGGCCGTGGCCGGGAAGCAGACCGAGATGCAGCATGTCGGGGTTGGTGAAGATCCAGCGCGAGTGGGCACGGGCCCACTGGCGGAGTTCGGTCGAGGTGTCGCCGTCGTAGGAACACGGGCGCACGCTCGCCAGAGCCGGATCCGCGCAGGTCAGCTCCGTGGCCGCGCGCAACTGGTCGGCGCCGAGCGCTTTCGTCGGCGACAGGTACAGAGCCGTCGCGTGGGGATCCTCGCTCAGGGCGGTGAGCACCGGCAGTTGGTAGGTGAGAGATTTTCCCGACGCGGTTCCGGTGGACAGCACGACGTGGCTGCCTTCCGCGGCGAGGGTCGCGGCGACGGCCTGGTGTTTCCAGGGCCGGTCGATTCCGCACTCGCGCATCACGCGCACCACCGGTTCGGCGACCCAGTCCGGCCACTCGCTGTGGATCGCCTTGCGCGCGGGAAGCCGCGCGGTGTGGGTGAGCGGGTGCTCGCTCGCGGGGGTGCCCTCGAGGATCCGGTCGAGCAGTTCGTCACCGAAACCCACGGTCGCGTCGGGGGACGGACGGTGGTGCGGGGTGGTCACGGTGTGCTCCGAGGGTCGGGTGGGGCCGATGTTCAGCGTAGGCCCAACGGTCCTGGTTCGGTCGGGGTGGTAGGTCGTTCCGGGCAGTAGTATCGACAACAAAAGGTCGGCAAATTTCCCGCGTGCTGTAACAAGATCAGAAATTCGGGCGATTTGTACGCCCTCCCACTGTTGTGCGCGCCGGGTTCGTGGTTGACTGACACCGGTCGCAGCTTCTGTGTTCGTTGACTTGAGAAAGTGCA
>NZ_JADZGH010000259.1:1154-7403 GCF_015865005.1 Rhodococcus sp. CX | reverse complement strand
TGCGAGCGCGGTGCTTTGCTCTTCCACATGGGGGGATCAAGAAAGTACAGCGGTCGGAACCGGCCCGGTGGACCGCGCACCCGGCGGCCCACCGAATCCGGTGTTAGGAAAGAGAAGGAAAAGCATGGCACAGGGCACTGTGAAGTGGTTCAACGCGGAGAAGGGCTTCGGCTTCATCGCTCCCGAAGACGGCTCCGCCGACGTGTTCGTCCACTACTCCGAGATCCAGGGCTCCGGCTTCCGCACCCTGGAGGAGAACCAGCGAGTCGAGTTCGAGGTGGGCCAGGGCACCAAGGGCCCGCAGGCCACCGGTGTGCGCGCTCTCTGATAGTTCGCAGCGCGAACTACCAGGTGGATCTCGGTCCTCACGGATCGAAGCCTGAATTCGTCCCCTGTCACCGTCGGTGATGGGGGACGATCCATTTCTGTGCACGACCGATTCGTGCACGACCGGTCGCGCGAGGCGCGGCGTGCTGAATGGGGAGGTGCCCGTGGTGGGACAACTGTCGATCTTCGGCGCCGAAACCGTACCGCCCGCGCTCACCGACCTCAGCGGACTGCTCGCCGCGCAGGGACAGGTGGTCGTGTCCGCCGGCAAGGCGCGCATCTCCGTGGTGGTCGACGAACGCTGGCGCGCCGACGCGATCGCCGAGCTGATGACGCAGGCCGGCCTCACGCCCGAGACCACCACCACCGACGAGGGACGCCCCCTCGTCCGGAGCGCCGCTGTCGAGGACCTCGTCCCGCTCGCCACGCAGTGGACCCGCGGAGCCGTCAAGGCCGTGCCGCCGGGCTGGGTGCCCGGGTCGCGGGCGCTGCGCGCGTGGGTGCTGGCCGCCGGCCGGATGGAGGTGGACGGCGAGCGGTATGTGCTGGGACTCGACCCGCACGCACCCGACACCCATCCGGTGCTCGCCCAGTCGCTGATGAGGGCCGGGATCGCTCCGACCCTGATCGGTACGCGCGGCACCGGACCGGGACTGCGGGTGTCCGGCCGCAGGCGTCTGACCAGGCTCGGAGAGAACATCGGCGAGCCCCCGGACGACCCCTCCGCGCGGTCGATGTGGCCCCACGTGACGGGCGACGATTTCGACAGGTGACGAGTCGGTCGCCGGTCATGTGCGACCCTGTGTGTGGCCGCGTCGGGGGGACGGGTCGGTATACATGTCCTTGAAGAAGCAGGCATGTCGACAACTAGGGAAGGTGCGGGCGGCACGGTGGCAGCACGGGACAAGAGCACGTCGGACGGCTCGTCGGGCACTCGTCGGCTCGTCATCGTCGAGTCTCCGACCAAGGCGAAGAAGATCGCGCCGTACCTCGGACGGGGCTACGTCGTCGAGGCGTCGGTCGGCCACATCCGGGACCTGCCGCGTGGCGCGGCCGACGTCCCGGCCAAGTACAAGGGTGAGCCGTGGGCCCGGCTCGGCGTGAACGTCGACCAGGACTTCGAAGCGCTGTACGTGGTCAGCCCGGAGAAGAAGTCCAAGGTCGCCGAGCTCAAGAGCCTCCTCAAGGACGCCGACGAGCTGTACCTCGCCACCGACCCCGACCGTGAGGGCGAGGCCATCGCCTGGCACCTGCTCGAAACGCTCAAGCCGAAGGTCCCGGTTCGCCGGATGGTCTTCCACGAGATCACCGAGCCCGCAATCCGGGCGGCTGCGGAGAACACCCGCGATCTCGACATCGACCTGGTCGACGCGCAGGAAACCCGCCGCATCCTCGACCGCCTGTACGGCTACGAGGTCAGCCCGGTGCTGTGGAAGAAGGTCATGCCGCGGCTGTCGGCGGGCCGCGTGCAGTCCGTCGCGACCCGCGTCATCGTGCAGCGCGAACGCGAGCGCATGGCGTTCACGTCCGCCGAGTACTGGGACATCGCCGCGACCCTCGACGCCGGCGCCGACGCCAGCCCCCGATCGTTCGGGGCGCGGCTGGTCGGTGTCGACGGAAGCCGCGTCGCGGTCGGCCGCGACTTCGGCCCGGACGGTCAGCTCAAATCCACCGGGGTGGCGGTGCTCGACGAGGCCCGCGCGCGGGCCTTGGCCGCCGCGCTCGAAGGCGCGGCGCTGGCCGTCACCTCCGCCGAGTCCAAGCCGTACAGCCGCAAGCCGTACGCACCGTTCATGACGTCGACGCTGCAGCAGGAAGCGGGCCGCAAGCTGCGGTTCTCGTCCGAACGGACGATGCGCATCGCGCAGCGGCTGTACGAGAACGGCTACATCACCTACATGCGTACCGACTCGACGACGCTGTCGGAGTCGGCCATCGCCGCGGCTAGGGCCCAGGCCACCCAGCTGTACGGGGCCGAGTACGTCAGTCCGAGCCCGCGGCAGTACACCCGCAAGGTCAAGAACGCGCAGGAAGCGCACGAGGCGATCCGCCCCGCCGGCGACGTGTTCGCGACGCCCGGCGAACTGCACTCGCGCCTGGACACCGACGAGTTCAAGCTCTACGAGCTGATCTGGCAGCGCACCGTCGCCTCGCAGATGGCGGACGCACGCGGCACCACGCTGACGCTGCGGATCACCGGTACCGCCGCGACCGGTGAGGAATGCGTGTTCTCGGCGTCCGGCCGGACCATCACGTTCGCCGGCTTCCTCAAGGCCTACGTCGAAAGCGTCGACGAGGAGGCCGGTGGCCAGTCCGACGACGCCGAGTCCCGGCTGCCGAACCTCAGCGAGGGGCAGTCCGTCACCGCGACGAAGCTCGACCCGGACGGACACTCGACGAACCCGCCCGCCCGCTACACCGAGGCCAGCCTGATCAAGGCACTCGAAGACCTCGGGATCGGCCGTCCGTCGACGTACGCGTCGATCATCAAGACGATCCTGGACCGCGGCTACGTCTACAAACGCGGCAGCGCACTCGTGCCGTCGTGGGTGGCCTTCGCGGTGATCGGCCTCCTAGAAGCGCACTTCGGGCAGCTCGTCGACTACGACTTCACGGCCGGGATGGAGGACGACCTCGACGAGATCGCGTCCGGTCACGAGCACCGGAACGCCTGGCTGTCGAGCTTCTACTTCGGTGGCGAGCGGGGTGCCGAGGGATCCGTCGCCCGCGAGGGTGGCCTCAAGAAGATGGTCGGGGAGAACCTCGAGGAGATCGACGCCCGCGAGATCAACTCGATCCGCCTGTTCGACGACTCCGAAGGCCGCGAGATCCGCGTGCGCGTCGGCCGCTTCGGTCCGTACCTCGAGCGGATGGTCGTCGACCCGGCCAACCCGGACGGTGAGCTGATCTCGCAGCGCGCGAACCTGCCCGACGACCTGCCGCCGGACGAGCTGACCCGCGAATACGCGGAGAAGTTGTTCGCGACGCCGCAGGAGGGCCGCAGTCTCGGTTTCGACCCCGTCACCGGCAACGAGATCGTCGCCCGGGAAGGTCGCTTCGGCCCCTACGTGACCGAGCTGCTGCCGGAACCGCCGGCCGAAGCCGAGGAGCCGGAGCCCGCGGTCACGCCGATCCCGGTCGACGAGATCGAGTCCGGCGGCACCGCGACGAAGACCGCGAAGAAGGCCGCCGCGAAGAAGGCGCCGGCCAAGAAGGCCGCGAAGAAGGCCACCGGGCCGAAGCCGCGCACGGCGTCGCTGCTCAAGTCGATGGACCTGTCGACGGTCACGCTCGACGATGCCCTCCGGTTGCTGTCGCTGCCGCGGGTGGTGGGCGTCGACCCCGAGACGGGTGAGGAGATCACGGCGCAGAACGGCCGCTACGGCCCGTACCTGAAGAAGGGCACGGACTCGCGGTCGCTCGCGACGGAGGAACAGATGTTCACCGTCACCCTCGACGAAGCGCTGAAGATCTACGCCGAACCCAAGCGGCGTGGACGGCAGGCCGCGGCGACCCCGCCGCTGCGTGAGCTCGGCATCGACCCGGTCAGCGAGAAGCCGATGGTCATCAAGGACGGCCGGTTCGGCCCGTACGTCACCGACGGTGAAACCAACGCGAGCCTGCGCAAGGGCGACGAGGTCGCGACGATCACCGACGAGCGTGCCTCCGAACTGCTCGCCGACCGTCGTGCCCGCGGCCC
Source organism: Rhodococcus sp. CX (assembly GCF_015865005.1). NCBI lineage: Bacteria > Bacillati > Actinomycetota > Actinomycetes > Mycobacteriales > Nocardiaceae > Rhodococcus > Rhodococcus sp. CX. Next base: position 3,376 of record NZ_JADZGH010000259.1, on the reverse strand, counting down.
GGCCAAGAAGGCGACGAAGAAGGCCGCGGCCAAGAAGACCCCGGCCAAGAAGACGGCGGCGAAGAAGACCGCCGCCAAGAAGACGACCGCCAAGAAGACGACCGCCAAGAAGACGGCAGCCAAGAAGGCCGCCGAGTAGGGGTGACGGGCCCGCGGGGCCGTCGTATCCTCGCGGCGTGTACCGCGAGCAGGCGTCGGGTGTCGCAGGCGTGATCCTGTGGTCCGCGTCGCGCGCGGCTGCGGGGTCCCACGTGCTGCCGGACGGGTGCATGGACCTGATCTGGCACGAGGACGGATTCCTCGTCGCGGGACCGGACACCCGGGCACACCACTCGGACCTGGGGACCCTCCGGTCGCTGACCGCGTTGCGCTGCGCACCCGGAATCGGCCCGGCCCTGTTCGGCGTCGACGCGTGCGAACTGCGTGACCAGCGCGTTCCCCTCGACCAGGTGTGGTCGTCGGCGCAGGTCCGGCGGCTCTCCGATGCTGCGCACGTCGCGCCCGCGGCCGCCCTCGTCGCGCTCGCCCGCACGCAACTCGCCGACGCCGACCTCCGAATCGATGTGGCCGTCGCGGGAATGCTCGCGGCGGGAGAGTCCGTCGCGGACACCGCGGCGGCGATCGGGTGGAGCGACCGGCAGCTGCATCGCCGCGCGTTGCGGACCTTCGGATACGGGCCGAAGACGCTGGCCCGGGTTCTGAGATTCCGGACCGCCGTAGACCTGGCCCGGGCCGGCGGCGGCTTCGCGAGGATCGCGGCCGACTGCGGTTACTCCGATCAGGCCCACCTCGCGCGTGAGGTGCGTGCCCTGTGCGGAACGACTCTCACCGACCTCGCCGGATAGTCACGACAGCGCGGCCGGTTACGACAGCGCGGCGAAGAGGTCGATCGAGTGCCCGTCCGGGTCCTGGACCAGGGCGTAGCGCTGTCCCCAGAAGGCATCCCACGGGGCCTTCACCTCGGTGCAGGACGCCGACAGCAACGCCTTGTACGTGGCATCGACGCCGTCCGGGCTGCCGCAGTCGAAGGCGAGGGACGCGCCGCCGGTGCCGGGCGTGAATTCGGGATGGAACGACCGGACGGACTCGACGGTGTCCCACAGCAGACGCAGACCGCCGGGCAGTGTCACCTCGAAGTGCGGGCTGTCCGGCGGTTCCGTCGGTAGGTCGAGGCCGAGGAGTCGATAGCAGTCGAAGGAGCGGACGAGGTCGGACACCACGAGTCCGACGGCAGACAGGTGCGGAGTCATGATCCGAACCTAGGCAGAGCGGGTTCGGGTGTCTTGCAGATTTCGGACAGCAGCGGGAGCGGGATCGTCGGTGCCTGCCGCTACGCTGCCCTGCATGGGTGTCTTCGATCGTCTCGTCGGTCAACGCGACGTCGAGACGGACCTGATCGCTGCCGCGATCGCGGCCCGCAACGGCGACACGGGATCGGCGATGACCCACTCGTGGCTGTTCACCGGGCCTCCCGGGTCGGGGCGGTCGGTCGCGGCACTGTGTTTCGCCGCGGCACTCCAGTGCACCGACCCCGGCGAACCCGGCTGCGGACACTGCCATGCCTGCACGACGACGATGGCCGGCACCCACGGTGACGTGCGCCGGGTCGTACCCGAGGGCCTGACCATCAGCGTCAAGTCCATGCGCGAGATCGTTCAGACCGCGTCGCGCCGGCCGAGCACGGGACGTTGGCAGATCGTCGTCGTCGAAGACGCCGACCGGCTCACCGAGGGTGCTGCGAACGCGCTCCTCAAGGTCGTCGAGGAACCACCGCAGCGCACCGTCTTCCTGCTGTGCGCGCCCTCGGTCGATCCCCAGGACATCTCCGTCACGCTGCGCTCACGCTGCCGCCACATCGGACTCGTGACGCCCAGCGTCGAATCGATCGCCCGGGTGCTGCGCGACGTCGACGGGATCGACGAGCGCGCGGCACAGTGGGCCGCATCCGTCAGCGGCGGTCACGTCGGCCGCGCCCGGCGCCTGGCGACCGACGAGTCCGCGCGTGCCAACCGCACCCGCGCACTCGACGTGGCCAAGGCGGTCCTGCACCCGGCCACCACCTACGCCGATGCCGAGGACCTGGTCCAGCGCGCGCAGGCCGAGGCCAAGGAGATCACCGGATCGATCGACGAACGGGAAACCGAGGAGCTGAGGACGGCACTGGGGGCGGGCGGCACCGGAAAGGGAACCGCGGGAGCCCTGCGTGGGTCGGCCGGTGTCCT
>NZ_JADZGH010000259.1:0-1144 GCF_015865005.1 Rhodococcus sp. CX | reverse complement strand
CGCGCTCGCGGCCGCGTTCGGCGCCACCACCACACCGAACCATCCGGACATGGCCGAGCGTGTCCGCGACCTCGCGTCCCGCACCTCCCCGGAATCACTGCTGACCTGTATCGAATCGATCCTCGAGTGCCGCGAGGCGCTCGCGCAGAACGTCAAACCGCGTTTCGCGGTCGCTGCGATGGCGGCCAGGTTGAGCTCCGCGTTCCGCTGATCTACGTGCAGGTTTGCATCCTCCGGGGGGTGGTCGGCTACACTTCGGACGCCGAATGGCTCGCTGCCTTAGCTCAGTCGGTAGAGCATTTCACTCGTAATGAAAAGGTCGTCGGTTCGATTCCGACAGGCAGCTCAGAAGGGGAAGGCCCCTCACCGGGAACACGGTGAGGGGCCTTCCTCGTTCCTGCCCATCCGCATCGGACCAGCCCACACACACATCGTCGGAAACAGGGACGATGGAAGCATGGCCATGGAAATCTTCTCCCTGATCGTCATCATCGGGGCCCTCGCCGTCGTCCTCCCGATGGCGATACGTGTGTTCCGACGACACGACGACGAGTAGCCGGAACGCAGTGCTCGACAACCGGTCGCGGGGCGCTCATGCTCGTTATATGAGCGAGTCGCTGAAGGAACGAGTGCGCGAAAAGATACTCCGGCAGCGCATCGAGGACGGCGGACGTCCGCTCGGGGACGCCGAAGGCGACAACCCCCGGCTCGTCGATATCAGCTATGACCTCGCGCTGCTGGATCAGGCATCGGAGGACGACGACGTGGTCCAACAGCTCGCCGTCAAGTACTGGGTGCCCTGACCTCTTCTCGACGCCTGAACCACCCCGAAACCGTCGTTGACCTGGTGATTTGGTGTTCTGCGTAGCCTTCGCGTAACTTATTCCAGGTCAGAGCGACACGGACACCGACCCGGACCGGAAGGTACGGGAAACGAGGTTGGACGAAGGCGCCTGCGAATTTCACTGGTTCGGAACCTTCTGGTAGGGTTTCGCACCGCCCCTGATTCGGGAAGCGCACGGATTTGCGTCTGTGGGTGGATGGGATTAGGCTGGAACAGTTGCCCCGGAACGGACGGACTGCGGTCCGCGAGTGATGGTGTGTGCGTGTTCTTTGAGAACTCAACAGTGTGCCGATGAATGTC
>NZ_JADZGH010000030.1:0-20169 GCF_015865005.1 Rhodococcus sp. CX | reverse complement strand
AGACCGGACCCGGTGAGCCCGGCGCCGCCGAAGCCCGACGGTGCGGACATGGAACCGCCGGCCGACGGCATCGTCGGCGTCACGGACGCGGCCCGGGTCGGGGCGGAGCCGTCGCCGGATCCGCCGAACATCGATCCGGCCGCGGACGCAGCTTCGGAGGCGAGGGACTTCACCGCGTCGGACGCGACCGCCGCCACCTGCCCGGGGCCGGGCAGGCCCTCCGGTGCGATCGGCGGCGGAACCGGGACCGGGGCGGTGAGGGCGTTCATCGCCGCGGTGTGCACGCTCAGTTCACCGCGGCTGCGGCTCACCACGGCCAGTGCCGCCTGCAGATGCTCGACGGCGGCCGAGACCAGCAGTGCCTGACCCGGCGGCGTCAGCGCGACCGGCACGGTGGCGGACGCGACGGCCAGGAACGATTGGGCGATCCCGGTCAATTCGACGTTCCCGCGTTCGACGGTCGCGGTCGCGGCGCGGGTCAGTTCACCGATCCGGTCGCCGCGTTCGCTCAATGCGACCGCGCTGGTGTACGCCTGGCGGCCGTGCTCGATCGCGGCGTCGGCCGGTGCGCCCTCCCACGAATCGGGGAGCAGGTCGACTGCGCTGCGTCCGATCGAGGCGGCGGTGTCGAGGAACCGGGACGACTGCTGGAGGATCGCGGCCGGGTCGAGCCCGTCCAGGATGCCGGTGCCGAACAGGCCGCCGAGATCGGTCAGGGGTGCGAGTAGCTGATCCACCCCGGGCAGCTGCGGAACCGGAATCGACTGCAGCAGTTCGACGATCGGGTTCGTCCCGGGATCGGGCGGCGGGATGGGGACGACGGGCGCCGGTGACAGCGGCATGTCGAGCACCGGTCCGATCGGGGAGGCCCGCAGCGCGTCGAGGACGGTCGGGGTCGCCGCGGGTGTGCCCTGCCCGGTCACCGCGCGGGCCCGGGTGCGATGCCGGCGGCCGCGGTCGCCAACGCCGCGGTCTGCTCGGCCACGACGGTTTCGTAACCCGTCGCGGTGGCGTGCGCGGCGGCACCGCTCGAGGCGTAGGCGAGCGACAACTGCGCGACCGCGCGGGTGTGCTCGCTCTGGGCGGCGGCGAACGCCGCCAGGAAGTCGCCGCCGATCAGCCCCAGCGCCGGGCTCAGCGCCGAGACGTTCTCCTGCAGATCCACCGCGCCCGCGCGTGCCACCCGATCGGCGGCCTCGAGTGTCGTGTTTCCGAAGGCGCGGACGCCGTCGGGCGCAACCCTGACCGAATTGCCGACGGCGGCATGATCCCCCATGATGATCCCCCCAGATCAGAAGTTCGTGTGCAGCACTCTAGCTCGAGCCGGGGCGCTGTGCGCTCGTGAGCCGGGGGCTGCGCGCTCGCGTGCCTTTCGGGCCCCTCCGGACGCCCGAAAGGCACACGATCCCACGCTATTCGACGACCGCGTCGGCTTCGATCTCGATGAGCAGATCGGCGTCGACGAGGCGGCTGACCTCGAGAATCGTGCTGGCGGGCCGGATCTCGCCGAACACCTCACCGTGCGCGGCGGCCGCTTCCTCCCACCGGGACATGTCGGTCAGGTACATGCGGGTGCGGATCACGTCGGTCAGCTTCGCGCCGGCCTCGGCCAACGCGGCCTCGATCGTGCGCAGGGCGCCGCGGGTCTGTTCCTCGAGGGTCGCGCCGGGGGAGGTGGTGCCGGAGACCGCGACCTGGTTGCCGATGCGCACCGCGCGGGAGTAGCCGATCTTCGGTTCCCATTCGGAACCGGACGAGATGTTCTGACGAGTCATGGCCGGAATTCTGTCAGGTGGAGGGTCGTCGAACGAAATTTCGACGACCGGTTGACAGAATGTCGCACAGGTGTTCGACTGAGCGCATGAGGTGGGCGGCACAGACACTGGACGCCGACGACGGCGCGTTGCCCGGATTCGATCGGGCCGGACTCGTCCGCAGCGTGCAGACGCCGGACTTCGAGGGCATCACGTTCCACGAGGTGCTGTGCAAGAGCGCCCTCAACAAGACGCCGGAGGCGTCGAATCTGCCGTTCCGCTACACCGTCAACACCTTCCGTGGATGCAGTCACGCGTGCCGTTACTGTTTCGCCCGGCCCACCCACGAATATCTCGACCTCGATCCCGGCCACGACTTCGACACCCAGCTCGTCGTGAAGACCAACGTCGCGGCGGTGCTGCGACGGGAACTGTCCCGGAAATCCTGGAAGCGCGAACACGTCGCGCTCGGCACCAACACCGATCCGTATCAGCGCGCGGAGGGCCGATATCGCTTGATGCCCGGCGTCATACGTGCGCTCGCCGAGTCCGGCACCCCGTTCTCGATCCTCACCAAGGGCACCCTGCTGCGGCGCGATCTGCCGTTGCTCACGCTCGCGGCCCGGCAGGTCGACGTCGGGGTCGCGGTGTCCCTGGCCGTCGGCGACCACGACCTGCAGCGCCAGCTCGAACCGGGCACCCCGTCGCCGCAGGCCCGGCTCGATCTGATCCGCGCCGTGACCGACGCCGGACTGTCCTGTCATGTGATGGTGGCCCCGGTCATCCCGTATCTCACCGACTCGACCCGGCACCTCGACGAGCTGTTCGCCGCCATCGCACAGGCCGGCGCCTCGGGCGCGACCGTGATCCCGATGCACCTCCGCGGCGCCACCCGCGGATGGTTCCTGTCCTGGCTCGCCGCCGAGCATCCCGCGTTGGTGCGGCGGTACCGGCAGCTCTACGGCCGCAGCGCGTACGTCACGCCCGAGTACAAGCGCTGGCTCAAGGCTCGCGTCGTACCGCTCGTGGAGCGCTACGGACTCGCCGGCGCCGAAGCCGCACACCGGGACGTGCCGTCGCCGGTCTCCGAGCGCCGTTCCGCGGATCCGGCACTCACGCTGTTCTGACCCCTACTGCCGGTCCGCGCGGCGATCCGGGATCCCGGCGCAGCCCACTCGGCCCGGTCGGGCAAGATCGTCTCCTGTCGTGCCGTCGAGGAGATGCGAGGGGTTGTCTGTGAGAAGTCGTGTGGTGGCCGCGGGGTTCGTTCCCGGGGTGGTCGTTCTCGGTGCGATCGTGGCGGGCTGCGGTGGCACGGCCACGGGCGCGACGTGCGACGACTTCGCCGCTCAGGACGACGCCGCGCGCGGCGAAACCGTCCTCTCCCTGCTCGAACCCCACGGCATCTCGTCCCGCGACCTGGAGAGCTATCGCGTCGTCGTCGGCAAGGTCAACGAATACTGCGGTCTGCGCGCCGGGGTGGCCCGCGAGAGCGGGGAGGCCACGCAGAACAACACGCAGCCGATCGACGCTGCCGTCGACTGGGACAGCTTCACGCACTGACGGTTCCGGCCGTGACGGGGCTCGTCCGGAAGTGAGCGCGTCGACCACTGCAGATCGCATCGGAAGAAACACGCAACGAAACTGACATCACCTGTTTTCAAATGGTGATGCCGTGTGCGACACTGCCTGAAAGTACTACGTGGGGGTGGTTTTCATGACTACGACCAACGAGCGCTCAGAGATCCTCCTCGAAGATGTCGACTTCAACCGGCGAGATTGTCCCGATCGGCCGTTACGGCCCATCCCACCCGGTCGGGACCACTTCGCCGATCAGTGGCGTCACATGCGCGAAATCATGTTCGGCGACTGGATAGACATCGACCGGGAAGTCGAACCCAACGACCTCACGCGCCTGCGTGACGACTATTTCTGGCAACGCGACGAGCACATGATCGGCGTGGTCGAGGCGTTCGAGCGACTCGGTCACGAGCAGGGCCGCGCGCTGTTCGAGCAGGCTCTCACCCAGGGCATCGAAACGCTCGAAAATCCCCCGCACGAGTTCGTCGAGCTCTTCGAGCATCTCGATCAGCTGCCTGCCCAATTCGATCTCGTCGCTGCCGAACGGGGACGGATGCTGGCGATGGCGGCTACCTGGAGTGCCACGTCGATCATCAAAGGGTGGGCACTGTACGAAACAGCAATGACCGGTGACATTTCCGCTGCCACCGGTGCCACGGGACGATTCGCGGACGACGGTCCGCGCCGCTTCATCGAAACAGCCCGGGTATTTGCCGAGTTCAGGCTGCCGGAAATTTTCGATCGCCGTTCCGAGGCATTCCAGGACGTGGTGCGCGTGCGGTTGATGCACGCACTGGCCAGTCGTGGGCTACGCAGAAAATGGGGTGACGACGTCTATCTCAAATTCGGAGAACCGATTCCTGCGACATCGTTGCTCGGATTCGGCAGCGGCATGTTGCTCGGACGGCTCGTCGACCACGCGTTCGGGCGCAGGTTGACCGCGCAACAACTTGAGGATCTCGCCGAATATTCCTCCTACTCCGCGCGTTTGTGGGGAGCTCCCGAACTGCTCCACTCCGCGAACGGTGTGGAACTCATCAAATCGCTGAATTATGTTCTCGCAAGGGGCGGTAACCCTTCGCCCTGGCGTGCTGAACTCGTCGATGCCATTGCCGGTCCCGCACACGTGGAGACCCTGACGGACACGCTTCCCGGTGTGGTCAAGAAATGGGTGTCCCGGTACGCCGATCAGATCATCGCCACCATCGCTCTCGCGCCGGCAGGAGTGGTGTTCGGGTACAAGCAGATCGAAGCCATGGTGGAGGGCACGCACTTCGAGCCGCTCGGATACAACTTCGAACGCCGAGTGCGCTGGTTCGCGCATCTCACCGGATTGAACGTCGCTCTCGCCAGGCTGGCCGACAGCGTTCCCTGGTCCAACCCCATCCGCGAGCGCAGGAACAGAAGCGGGGCAGCCGCGCGCGAACGGGTGGCCATGTTGAACAAGGTCGCCCGCGGTCGGCATATCGCGATGACCTTCACGCAGCACGACCGTTCGACGGCGGGTGAGGGTTTCAGCGGGTAGCCCGGCCGATATCACGTTCTTCGACGAGTTAATGCGTGCGACGGTAGCCGGCGGTCCCGGATGCGCGGGGCCCGCCGCTCGCCAGTGGGATGTGCGAACGCCGGAGATCCCTGGCGACGGCGGAGTCGGTTCGGGATGGCCGGTCAGTACGACGCGCGCCCGCCGCTGGCGTCGTACACGGCACCGGTGGAGAAACTCAGCGCCTCCGACGACAACCACGCGACCAGTTCGGCGATCTCCTCGGGCCGTCCCATCCGCCCCATAGGGGTGAGGCTCTGCGATCGGGCGATGATCGCGGGATCGGTGTCCGCGTTCATCGGGGTCTCCACCGCAGCGGGGGCGACGGCGTTGGCGAGCACGCCGGACGTCGCGACCTCCTTGCCCAGTGACTTGGTCAGGGCGATCACGGCGGCCTTCGAAGCCGAATAGGCGCTCTGGTAGGGGTTTCCGTCCTTGGCTGCGATGCTTGCAAGGTTCACGACGCGGCCCCAGCCGGCGTCGATCATCCCGGGCACGAACGCGCGGCACATCAGGAACGTGCCGTCGACGTTGACGCGGAAGGTGCGGTGCCAGCCGGCGAGGTCGGTGTCGACGAGTAGCGCCGACGGGCCGACGATCCCGGCGCTGTTGACGAGGATGTCGACGCGGCCCACGCGCGACCGTAACCGGTCGACCGCCTCCGGATCGGTGACGTCGAGGTGCTCGTCGGCGCCGGGCGCGAGGTCGGCGGTGACGACGCGAACGCCTGCGTCGGCCAGGCGTTTTGCGCACGCCGCGCCGATGCCGCCGGCGCCGCCCGTGACGAGGGCGATGGCGCCCGATGGGTATGTGGACATGGATATCTCCTCGGGTATCTGGGGATCGGGTATGTGGGAGTAGTCTCAATCTATGTGCGATATCGAAACAATAAGGTTCGCACTGTATTCAAGATGAATATACGGCTGCGGCGTGGCCGTCAACCCGCCGAAGGAGAGGGTCCCGTGGAGATCCGTTGGGTGCAGGCATTCGTTGCCGTCGCCGAAGAGTTGCATTTCGGGCGGGCCGCCGCGCGGTTGCAGATGGCGCAGTCCCCGCTGAGCCAGACCGTGCGCAAGCTCGAGAAGGACATCGGCGTACCGCTGTTCGAACGCAACACCCGCAGTGTGGCGCTCACGGCGGGTGGTCATGCGTTCCTGCCGCACGCGTACCACATTCTCGAGAGCGTCGAGACCGCACGCCAGGCCACCCGCGCGTCCGCGGGAGGCGTGTACGGGCGCATCAAGATCGGATTCACGGGTGTGCTCAACCACCTGTCGCTCCCGCCGCTGACCCGGGCGCTGCGGCAGCGATATCCCGACATCGAACTCACCCTGGTCGGCCGCATCATGACCCGCGATGCAGTCGCGCAACTGGAAAGTGGCGCACTGGATCTCGCGTTCGTCGGCATGCCCGTGCAATCGGCGGGTGTCAGTGCCCGGCTGATCCGGCGCGAGCCGTTCGGTGCGGTGCTGCCGGTCGACCACCCGCTGGCGGGCGAGACCGCGATCGAGCTGCGCGATCTCGCCGAGGACGGGTTCATCACCACGCCGATCTCGGCGGGATCGTCGCTGCAGGAGGTCACGATGCGGGCGTGCCTCGACGCCGGATTCCGTCCGCGGGTGGTCCAGGAGATCACCGATCCGTACATGATCCTGCTGCTCGTCTCGACCGGCGTCGGCGTCGCGCTCATGACCTCGGGCATGGCGCCGATCGCCCCACCGGGCACGGTGTTCGTGCCCCTGACGGGCGAGCCGGTCTACATGCTGCACGGTCTCGGGTGGTCGCCCAAGCGGGTGTCGCCCGCGCTCGAGGTCGCGCTCCGGCTTGCCGAGGAGATCCTCCCGACCCCCGATTAAGATGCAAACGGTCTTTTTCAAAGACTTTTTCGGTGTTGGACGCCACATAGTCTTGCGTGACAGTCTCGGTTCGTCCCGGCGAGTGTGAGGGCCGTCTCAGCGGATCGGCCCTCCGTGTTCGTCGGATTCTGGGACGAAAGGAAACCCATGACGAACAGTCACACATCGGATCGCGACGGGCACCGCGCTGCCAACGCCCGCAGGGCCGCCATCTCCGGCTTCCTGGGCAGCACCCTCGAGTACTACGACTTCTTCATCTACGGCTCCGCCGCGGCCCTGGTCTTCGGGCACATCTTCTTCCCCGGTGGCGGCGCGACCGCAACCCTGCTGTCGATCAGCACCCTCGGCGTCGCCTACGTCGCCCGCCCCCTCGGCGCGGTGCTGTGGGGACACTGGGGCGACAAGTTCGGCCGCCGAAACGCCCTCCTGGCGTGCCTGCTCACGATGGGCATCTCGACCTTCGTCATCGGCTGTCTGCCCACCTACGACCAGATCGGCATGGCCGCACCCGTGATCCTGGTGCTGCTCCGGTTGCTCCAGGGCCTGTCCGCCGGCGGTGAATCACCGGGGTCGTCGTCGCTCACCCTCGAACACGCCCCCGCGCGTCGCCGGGCATTCTTCACCTCGTTCACGATGAGCGGCATCATGTTCGGCATCGTCATCTCGAGCCTCGTCTTCATCCCCGTGGCCTCGCTGCCCGACGACGCCCTCTACTCGTGGGGCTGGCGGGTACCGTTCTGGCTCAGCATCGTCGTCACCGTCGTGGCAATGTGGTTGCGCCGCAAGCTCGACGAACCCGAAGTCTTCGAGGAGATTCATGAGAGCGGGGACACGGCGGCGTTGCCGGTCGTGGAAACGTTCCGCTCCCACTGGCGCGCGGTGATCCGTATCGCCCTCAGCGCCACGTTCGCGATGATCAACACCATCGTCAACGTCTTCGCCCTCGCCTACGCCGTGGGCGTCCAGGACATGGAACGCTCGACGATCCTGTGGGCGATCGCCGCTGCCAACTTCGTCGCCGTACTCACCCAGCCGCTCTTCGGCATCCTCGCCGACCGCATCGGCCGCAAGCCGGTATTCGTGTTCGGTGCCCTCGGTTCGGGCGCCATGGTCTTCGCCTTCTTCCACGCGATCGGAACCGGAAGCACGGCAATGGTGTTCGCCAGCGGAATCGTTCTCATCGGCTTCTTCTACGCGATGCCCAACGGCATCTACCCCGCGTACTTCCCCGAGCAGTTCCCGGCCAGGGTCCGCTACACGGGCATGGCGGTGAGCCTCATGCTCGGACTGCTCGTAGCGGGCTTCACCCCGGCCGTCGCCCAGATCCTGTCGGCCGGCGACGCCGCGAACTGGGTCCCGGTCGCGTCGATGTGCATGGGCTTCGCGGTGCTCGCCGCGGCCGCGGCACTGACCGGACCCGAGACGTATCGCACGCCCACCGAGGAACTCGGAGAACCGAAGCGCCCGGTACCGGCGGTCGCGGCAAACAGCCTCGTTCGCACCGACGCCTGACCGACCGATCCGCCTCGGTGCTCGATCCGGGCACCGAGGCACACCCCATGGAGGAGCACATCGTGTCCACCACTGCTGCGCACCGCATCGGACTCGTCGGTGCCGGTATCGCCTCATCGCTCTCACCCGCACTCCACGAACGCGAAGCCGCCGAACTCGGGCTCACCGGCTACCGTTACGACCTGCTCGACCTCGACACGCGGACCGTGCCGGTCGCGCACACCGCCGAGTTCGTCCGCGCCGCCGTGCGCAAGGGTTACACCGGGCTGAACATCACCCACCCGTGCAAGCAGCTCGTCATCCCGGCCCTCGACGAACTGTCCGACACCGCCCGGCTGCTCGGCGCCGTCAACACCGTCGTCGTCCGCGACGGCCGGCTGATCGGACACAACACCGACCACAGCGGGTTCCTTGCGGCCCTGCAGCGGGGACTTCCCGGTGCCGCGCTGGACTCGGTGCTCCTCGTGGGGGCGGGCGGGGCCGGCTCCGCCGTCGCATACGCGCTCGGCGCAGCGGGCGTGAACGAACTGAGCATCTCGGACGTCGACCCGGCCCGCGCCGCAGATGTCTGCATCCGGGTCGCCGCGGCGTTCCCGGCGGCGTCGGTCACGCCGGTCGCGGCCGCGGACGTCGCCACGGCGCTGCAGACGTGCCACGGGGTGGTGAACGCGACGCCGATCGGTATGACCGGACACCCCGGAACGCCCTTCGACACCGCCGCACTGCGGTCCGGCCAGTGGGTCGCCGACATCGTCTACCGGCCCCTGCGCACCGAACTCGTCTCCGCTGCAACAGCTCTCGGGTGCGAGGTACTCGACGGCGGGCAGATGCTCGTGGCGCAGGCCGCCGACACGTTCGCGCTGCTCACCGGAGTCACCCCCGACGCAGGCCGTATGCGCCGCCACCTCGGCGACCTGATCGAACAACGAGACCTCGCCGCCGCCTCGGCCGGTTCGGCCGCAACCCCGACGACCGAGGAGATGCGATGACCACCCCCGCCTTCGCCCGGCCCCTCGACCTCGGGCCGGTCCGGCTACGCAACCGCTTCGTGTCGGCACCGATGGAACGCAACTACTGCGCCCCCGACGGCACCATGACCGACGACTACATCGCCTACCTCGAACGCCGCGCCGCCGGGGGAGCGGCACTGGTGTTCACCGAAGCCAGCTACGTGCGCGCCGACGGCAAGGGACGCATCCGGCAGATGGGTGTCGACGAGGACGACCGCATCCCCGGCATCGCACGGATGGCCGACGCCCTGCACGCCCACGGTGCACTCGCCGGGGTCGAACTCAACCACGGCGGCCGCACCGCACAGGGCGCGGTCAGCGGATTCGTGCCCGTCGCGCCGACGCCGATCCCGTGCACGGTGGTGGGCGGCGAGATGCCCGAACAACTCGACGACGCCGACATCGAGCACATCATCGAATGCTTCGGTGAAGCCGCGGCGCGGTGCGAAAAGGCCGGTGTCGACGTGATTTCGCTGCACGGTGGACACGGCTATCTCATCCACCAGTTCCTCTCGCCCGCCTACAACAAGAGGAACGACAAGTGGGCCGAGCCCACCTTGTTCGTCAACCGCGTCATCGACGCCGTGCGGGCGATGGCTCCGGGGGTGGCCCTGGGGCTGCGCTTCTCCGCATTCGAAGGCGTCGACGGCGGCCTCGACGCGCGGTCCACCCGCGAGCGCATCGACGCGATCGACACCCACCGCCTCGACTTCCTCGACGTGTCGGCGGGCAATTACGAAGCGGGCCAGTGGATCATCCAGCCGGGCGAATGGCCTCGCGGCCTCCTGGCGCCCCACGCCACGCCGTACACGCGCGATTTCGACATCCCGGTCGGCGTCGCCGGCCGCATCAGCACCCCCGAGGCCGCAGAACACATCATCGCCTCGGGTCAGGCCGATTTCGTGAGCATGGCCCGCACCCTGCACGCCGACCCCGAGTTCCCGAACCGTGCACTCGCCGGCAGCCGGTACCGACCGTGCATCGCCTGCAACTACTGCATCGACAGCCTGGCCGCCGGGCCCGTACCGTGCTCGGTCAACCCGTGGGTGGGTCGTGAACTCGAGCAGCCCACCGAAGCCGCCGGCATCCCGGTCCGGGTTGCGGTGATCGGAGGTGGACCCGCGGGCCTGTCGGCGGCCCGGGAACTCGCGACCGCCGGACACCGCGTGGATCTCTACGACGAACGTGACACGCTCGGAGGCGATTTCGCGCTGGCCTCGGCCCTGCACGAGTACCCGGAGTACCGCCGCATCGTCGACTGGTATCTCGCCGAGCTCGCCGATCTGGACGTAACGTGCCACACCGGTGTCCGCGTCGAGGCGGACACCCTGGCCGCCGAGGACTTCGACGCGATCGTCCTCGCGACCGGCGGCCGCGGTCCCGCGCTGGACGTGCCCGGTCTGGAGACCCGTCGCGTGCGGGATGTGCGCGACTATCTCGCCTCCGGAGATCCGGCACCGGCGTCGATCACCATCTTCGGTGCCGACCGCGAAGCCGCGGCGGTGGCCGACGACCTGCTGCAGAAGGGCACGCAGGTCGTCATGATCGGCCCGCAGGAAACCATCGCCCACGATGTCGGCCGGCGCGCCAAGATCGTGCTGCTGCCGAGGCTGGCCGCGGCCGCGAACTTCACCGCCCACCTGTCGTCGATCGTCACCCGCGTCGAGGCGGACCACGTGGTGATCTCCACGAACGGCACCGAATCCACGGTGTCCGCCCCGGGTGAGCTGCTCGTTTCCCAGGGCATCGAACCCCGCACCGACCTGCTCACCGCGCTGCGCCGGCTCGCCCCGCGCCTCGGCGTCCACAGTGTGGGCGACGCGAGCGGTGACGGCGGATCCATCCACGCCGCCATCGTCACCGCCGCCGACGTCACCGCCCGTATCACCGCATCCGCACGTACCCGAGTCGAGGCCCTCGCATGAAACCCGAAATCGGCACAGCCGCAAAGACCTACGGCGCCGACGTGCGCGATGCACTGCCACCGGTCGGCCTGGGTACCTGGCCGCTGGTCGGGCCGGATGCGACCGCCGCCGTGCTCGCCGGCATCGAAGCCGGCTACCGACTGATCGACACCGCCACGATCTACGACAACGAGGACGCCGTCGGTACGGCCCTCACCACGTGCGGTGTGGCCCGTGACGAGCTGTTCGTCACCACGAAACTACGTGGCAGTGACCATGTTTCGGGCGACATCCGCGGCGCCGTCGAACGCAGCCTCGAGCGGTTGGGTCTCGACTACCTCGACCTGTTCCTCATCCACTGGCCGTTGCCGCGCCTCGACCGCTATGTTGCCGCCTTCGAAGGGATCCTCGAGTGCCGCGACGCGGGTCTCGTCCGGTACGCGGGCGTGTCCAACTTCCTCGAACACCACCTGCGCCGGGTCGTTTCCGAAACCGGTGAAGCGCCCGCGGTCAATCAGATTCAAATGGACCCGACACTCGCCCGGGTTCCGGTGCGCCGTGCCGACAACGAACTCGGCGTGTTCACCCAGTCGTGGAGCCCACTCGGGCGGGGTGAGACGCTGCGCTCGCCGGTCGTCACCGCGATCGCCGACCGCCTCGGCATCACGGCAGCCCAGGTGATCCTCGCGTGGCACCGCGCGCACGACGTGGTTCCCATCGCCCGCTCAGCGAACCCGCAGCGACAGGCGGAGAACCTCGCCGCAGCCCACGTGCGGCTCGAACCCGCCGACGTCGCGGCGCTCGACGACCTCGATCGCGGCGAGAGCGCCGCACGCGATGTCGAACGAGAGGAGCACTTCTGATGTCGCTGCGTACAGGCATCGTCGGATGCGGACGTATCGCCGGTAACCATGCCCGGGCCCTGCAGCAGAGTCCCGGCGTCGAGGTGGTGGGTTGCGCCGACGCCGACCCGGATCGGGCCACCGCGTTCGCGCGGCGGCACGGCATCGCCCACGCCGTCGGCTCGGTGGAGAGGTTGTTCGCGCTCGGCCTCGACGCCTGCACCGTGTGCACCCCGCATCCCGTGCACGAGCAGATCGTCGTCGCCGCGGCCGCGGCCGGCATCCATGTGCTGTGCGAGAAGCCGATCGCGGTGGACGTGGCCGCCGCGGACCGCATGATCGCCGCCGCGGACCGCGCCGGCATCACGTTCGGGGTATTGTTCCAACGGCGCTTCTGGCCCGCTGCCCGGCGCATCAAGGCTGCGATCGACGACGGCCGGCTCGGCGTCCCGGTGCTCGGAGAGGTGTCGGTGCTGCTGCACCGTCCGTCGAGCTACTACTCGGCCGATACCTGGCGGGGTCGGTGGGACACCGACGGCGGTGGCGTGCTCATGACGCAGGCCGTGCACCAGATCGACATGCTGCAGTGGTTCATGGGCGAACCCGTCTCGGTGACCGGCAGCATCGGCACCCGCTTCCACGGCGACCACATCGAAACCGAGGACACCGCCTCGGCGGTGGTCACATTCGCGTCCGGGGGCACCGCCACGATCACCGCCACCACCGGCGTCAACCACAACCTCGGCAACCGCGTCACCGTCATCGGGGCGACCGGAGCCGTCGCGAGCGTGCTGGAATTCCCCGAGGGTCGCGAAGGCGTGAACGAATTGTGGACGCTGCCCGGCGAACTCGTGCTGAACACCCCCTACGACAGCGCCACCCACGCCAACCTCGACGTCGAGGACGTCAACGCCGGCCTCACCGACTTCCACACCCTGCAGGTGCAGGACTTCGCCGACGCCGTCCGCACCGGCCGCCCACCCGCCGTCACCGGCCGCGACGCCCGCACATCGCTCGCCGTGATCGAAGCCGTCTACGAATCCGCCCGCACCGGCCGGCCGGTCGCGCCGGCCCCCGCACTCGTGTCCACAACCGAGGAGAACCGATGACCCCCGAACCTTCCACCGACGGGAACACCTTCGACGTAGTGGTCGTCGGGTCCGGCGCCGGCGGGCTGTCCACCGCCGTCACGGCCGCGCACGGCGGCGCGTCGGTCCTGGTGGTGGAGAAGGCCGCCGTGTGTGGCGGCGCCACCGCATGGTCCGGCGGCTGGATGTGGACCCCGCGCAACCTGTTCGCGCATGCCGACGGCGTCCACGAGGACCGTGCCCTGCCGCGCACCTATCTCGAACACCGGCTGCGCGACAACTTCGACGCCGCCAAGGTCGACGCGCTGCTCGACGGCGCCCCGGAGATGGTCGAGTTCTTCGAGACGCGCACGACCCTGCAGTTCGTGCCCGGCGCCGGCATCGCCGACATCCACGGCGACACCCCCGGTGCCGGCACCGTTCCGTCGCGCCGAAACCGGTGAGCCTGCGCACACTCGGCCTCGACGTCGCGGCGCTGCTGCGCCGGCAGCTGTACGAGACCTCGTTCCTCGGCATGGGGATCATGGCCGGCCCCGACCTGCAGGCCTTCCTGCACTCGACGCGTTCGGCGAAGGCATTCGCGCACTGCGCGCGTCGTGTCACCACACACATGTTCGACCTCGTCACCAAGCGTCGCGGTCAGCAACTGGTCAACGGCACCGCGCTCGTCGGTCGCCTGTTGCGCTCGGCGCTCGACGCCGGGGTCGAGTTCCGGGTGTCCACCGCGGCCACCGCGCTCACCACCGACGACGGCCGGGTGACCGGAGTCCGCCTTACCGGTCCCGGCGGGCAGTACACCGTCACGGCCCGTCGGGGTGTCGTCCTCGCGACCGGCGGATTCACCCACGACCTCGATCGGCGCAGGGAACTGTTCCCGCGCACACCCACCGGACGCGAGCACTGGACCCTCACCCCGCCGACCACCACCGGTGACGGGATCTCGCTGGGTGAATCGGTCGGTGGGCGCCTGGACCGAACGCTCGCGTCGCCCGTCGCGTACTGCCCCGTCTCCCTGATCCGATACCGCAACGGCAAGCAGGGTGTCTTCCCGCACATCATGGACCGCGCCAAGCCGGGCGCCATCGGTGTGCTGGCCGACGGCCGCCGGTTCGTCAACGAGGCGCTCGGGTACCACGACTACACGCTCGCCATGATCGAGCAGGTCCCGGACGGTGACGAGGTGTGCTCATGGCTGATCGCCGACGCGCGGTACATGAAGTACTACCCGCTGGGGATGGCCAAGCCGTTTCCGATCCCCACCTGGCCGTACCTGCGGTCCGGGTACCTCACCCGCGCCGCCACCCTCCGGGAACTCGCCGCGAAGATCGGTGTCGACCCGGACGGACTCGACAAGACCGTCGCCGTGTTCAACGAGAACGCCCGGGCCGGGACAGATCCCGAGTTCGGCCGCGGATCGACCCCGTTCAACGTCCGGTCGGGGGATGTCGGCAACCCGTGGCCCAATCCATCGCTCGCGCCGCTCGAGAAGTGCCCGTTCTACGCGGTGAAGGTGGTCCCCGGCAGCTTCGGCACGTTCGCAGGGCTCGTCACCGACGCGCAGTCCCGCGTGCTCGACTCCGGCGACGCGCCGATCGACGGTCTCTTCGCCGTGGGGGTGGACCAGGCGAGCGTGATGGGCGGTCACTACCCCTCCGGCGGAATCAACCTCGGCCCCGCCATGACCTTCGGCTATCTCACCGGACGCCGACTCGCCTCGACCACAGGATTCTCCCGATGACCGCCCCGCTCGGACTCGCCGCCCTCACCGTCCTGGACATCCCGCCGCTGCAGCATGTCGATCTCGCCGAACGACACGGCTTCGACACCGTCGGTTTGCGGCTGCTGCCCGCCGCGCCCGGTACCACCGCGTACCCACTGCACGAGAATCCCACCGAACTCGATGCTCTCGTACGCCGACTCGCGGACTCGCCCATCGAGGTCTTCGACGTCGAGATCATCCGCATCGCAGAGGGTTTCGACACTTCGGCCTACCGGCCCCTGCTCGAGGCAGGCGCGCGGCTCGGGGCGCGGGCCGTACTGGTCGGCGGCGACGACCCCGACCGTGCACGGTTGACCGACTCGTACGCGCGGCTGGCGCTGGTGTGCGCTGAATACGGCATCGTCGCAAGTCTCGAATTCATGCCTTGGACAGCGGTTCCCGACGCCAAAGCTGCAGTCGACATCGTCTCACAGGCCGACGGACCCGCACGTAGTGTGCTCGTCGACGCCCTGCACACGGACCGGTCGAGCACGACCCTCGACGATCTCGCAGCGATTCCTCGGGAATGGTTGCACTATGTGCAGATATGCGACGGGTCCCTGCCGGCTCCGACAGACGACGTTGAACTGATCCGGCAGGCACGTGAAGAACGGCTCGTGCCCGGAACAGGCGGGATCGACTTGCGCGGAATCTGTTCTGCGCTACCTGAAGGACTCCCTGTGAGCATCGAGCTACCCAACGAGCCGTTGCGCCGGGCGCTGGGGGACGATGCGTGGCTCGACAAGATCATTTCTGCGACGAGGAGGACCATCGCGCCGATCCAGGCTGTGTAATGCCGAGTGCCGACTTCGAGAGAGAGGGACCTCGCGATTCCCTCACTATCGGTCCTCGTGATCGACACGGGTGCACATCGGGGCCGGCGTGCTGAGCGCCGGCGCGAAGGTGGCGTTATCCATGTGGTCGGCCATTCGGAAAGACCCCATTCTTGTCGGGTCCTCGTGGTCCGATGCAATGGACATTCACGTGGCCAGTGCCCGCACCCCGGGGCTCGTCGACCGGCGCACGAACGCACATTCGGAGAGGCGCTCCGCGCCGGGCGTTTCGACGACGAGATCGACGGACTCCGTCAGCCGGTAGGGCCGGCTGTCCACCACGGTGCCGAGCGCGCGGCGCAACCGCGACACCTCCGCGCGCACCGCGACGGCATGATCGGCGTCGCCGAACAATGCGTGACCGAGATCGGTGACCGTCATTCCCGCGGGGCCGTGGCGGTGCAGCAGTAGCAGGATCTCGGCGTGCCGCACCGTCACGGAACTGTGCCACGAGGAGTCCGCGCCGGTCACCTCCACCGAGGGAGTCGACGAAAGGCGAAGTGTCATCGAGATTCTCGACGTCCGCTCGGCAGGGCGGATCAGCCACCCGTGGGAGAGCTGCTCCGGCATGCACAGCCCGAGGCCGGGGACGGTGATCGGCCGGTCGCCCCGCGGGGCGGCGACTCGTCCGGTGGTCGCGACTCCCGAGGCGTGCGCGACCCATCCGTGGTCGTCGACGAGCAGCAACGGTCCACTGACCGACGCGAGCACCGGCGCCGCACGGGTGCGCAGATGGTCGAGGCGTTGCTCGTGCCGCCGCCACAGCTGGGATTCGGCCAGCCGCACCGCGGTGTCGACCAGCGCGCTGATCGCCGGATGCAGCGTCAGCGCCGGGCCGCTGACGTCGACGATGCCGAGCAGCTCACCGCTGATCGGGTCGTGGACGGGTGCCGCCGTGCAGTACCAGGGATGTTGGCTCTGCTCGAAGTGCTCACCCGAAAACAGTTGGACCGGAGCAGCTTCCGCGAGTGCCGTTCCGATCGCGTTGGTGCCCACGGCGGATTCGGTCCACACGGATCCCTCGCGGAACCCGAGGGCGTCGGCGCGGGCCCGGACCCTCGCGGAACCGTTGCGCCACAGGATCACTCCGTCGGCGTCCGTCACCACGAGAAGCAGCTGCGACGCATCCGCCACCGGCGCGACGATCTGCGTCAGATCGCCGATCACGGTGGACAGCGGTGACTGCCGGCGACGGCGCTCGATCTCCTCGACCGGATAGGGGATGCGGACGTTGCTGCCGGACGGGTCGAGTCCGGTCTCGAACACCCGCGACCACGAGCGGGCGACGACCGCGCGGGGACGCATCGCGGGTTTGCCCCCGCCGATCACCGCGTCGTGCATCCGGACGAGGTCGCGTGCGTGACGCGGCAGATCGGTGCCGGGTGCGATCGCACTGAAACTGCTCACGGTTCCTCTCCGGTCTCCGGGTATCCCCCGGAGCATAGGCGCCGCGCTGTGGTCTGCGCCACAAGCGCGCGTCCGCGCCGTGCAACGTGATGCAACGATTGCAGCAACCCCGTGCTCGGCTGTGTGCTGGATCACAACAACGACCGGAAGGGGATCCGCCATGACCGACATCCTCGAGCAGCCCACCGACCAGGGCCTCGACCCGCAGCGACGCGTCGACCAGTGGCTGCACGATTTCGAGGCCGCGCTCGCCTCCCGCGACGTCGACGCCGCAGCGGGCATGTTCGCCACCGACAGCTTCTGGCGCGACCTGGTCGCCTTCACCTGGAACCTCAAGACGGTCGAGGGCCGCGACGGTGTCGCGAACATGCTGCACGAGCGGCTCGACGACACCGACCCACGCGGCTTCCGCACCACCGAGCCACCCACCGAGGAGGACGGTGTCGTCAGCGCGTGGATCGCGTTCGAGACGGCGACCGGACGCGGGGAAGGGCACCTGCGCCTCGTCGAGGAGGGCGCGTGGACGCTGCTCACGACGCTGCAGGAGCTGACCGGACACGAGGAGGGCAAGGGCGTGCGGCGCCCGCGCGGCACCACCCACGGTGCCGACCGGAACCGGGTGACCTGGTCCGAGCAGCGCGAGGCTGAGGAACGCGAACTCGGGTACACCCGCCAGCCGTACGTCGTGATCGTCGGCGGTGGTCAGGGCGGGATCGCGCTCGGCGCCCGCATGCGGCAGCTCGGCGTGCCCACCCTGGTGCTGGACAAGCACGACCGGCCCGGCGACCAGTGGCGCGGCCGGTACAAGTCGCTGTGCCTGCACGATCCGGTCTGGTACGACCACCTGCCGTACCTGCCGTTCCCCGACAACTGGCCGGTGTTCGCGCCGAAGGACAAGATCGGCGACTGGCTCGAGATGTACACCCGGGTCATGGAGGTGCCGTACTGGTCGAAGACGACGTGCACGTCGGCGTCCTACGACGAGGCGGCGGGGGAGTGGACCGTCCACATCGAACGCGACGGGCAGCCGCTGGTGTTGCGCCCGAAGCAGCTCGTGATCGCCACCGGGATGTCCGGCAAGCCCAACATTCCGTCGTTCCCGGGCATGGACCGGTTCCAGGGCGAACAGCACCATTCGAGCCGACACCCGGGACCCGACGCCTACGCGGGCAAGAAGGCCGTGGTGATCGGCGCGAACAACTCCGCGCACGACATCTGCGGTGCGTTGTGGGAGGTCGGGGCGGACGTGACGATGGTGCAGCGGTCGTCCACGCACATCGTCAAGTCCGAATCGCTCATGGAGCTCGGCCTCGGCGACCTCTACTCGGAGCGGGCGCTCGCGGCCGGCGTAACCACCCACAAGGCCGACCTGACGTTCGCGTCGCTGCCGTACCGGATCATGCACGAGTTCCAGATCCCCGTCTACGACAAGATCCGGGAACGCGACGCCGACTTCTACGACCGGCTCGAAAAGGCCGGGTTCCGGCACGACTGGGGCGACGACGGCTCCGGCCTGTTCATGAAGTACCTGCGCCGGGCATCGGGCTACTACATCGACGTCGGTGCATCCGAACTCGTCGCGAACGGCGACATCAAACTCGCCCACGGCAACGTGCGGGAGCTGACCGAACACAGCGTGATCCTCGAGGACGGCACCGAACTCGAAGCCGACCTCGTCGTCTACGCCACCGGTTACGGGTCCATGAACGGCTGGGTCGCCGATCTGATCGGTCAGGACGTCGCGGACAAGGTCGGCAAGTGCTGGGGTCTCGGCTCGGACACCACCAAGGATCCGGGACCGTGGGAAGGCGAGCAGCGCAACATGTGGAAGCCGACCCAGCAGGAGGGGCTGTGGTTCCACGGCGGCAACCTGCACCAGTCCCGCCACTACTCGCTGTATCTCGCGCTGCAGCTCAAGGCCCGGTACGAGGGCATCCCGACACCGGTGTTCGGGCTGCAGGAGGTGCACCACCTCAGCTGACCCCTCGCCCTCGTGCGCGGTTTCGGTAGCCCCCGCTACCGAAACCGCGCACGAGCGGTAGGGGCGGCGCGACGATCGCCGACCGCGCGCGGATGACCTACCCGGTCGGCCGGAAATGCGGACCCGGGTCGGTGGCGCCGGGGTGCCGATGGGTGTTGCGTGCCCGCGCCATCCGCCATTGCAGAACGGCCACCGTCGCCAGTGCAAACACCAGCAGCAGCACGAGTTGGACGACGTTGGCGTTCATCACGACCTCCTACCGGGCCTCTGCTCGGCTCACGTACCCACCACGGCACCGGTTGAAACACCCCCGGTGTGCCGTAGTGGCGGTGGGAGGCGCCATTAGGGCACACCGGCGCGTCAGCGCACCGGTAGGCTCCGCTCCGGGGACCCGCGCACCCGGCGAAGGAGTGACTGTGGAACTCGACGTCCGCGACTCCGGAGATCTTCCGGCATCGAAGATCGAGGAGTTCTACGATTCGGTGCTCGCGCCGTCGTTCGCCGACTCCGAACTGATCCCGCGCGCCGAATTCCTTGCCGACCTGAACGATCCCGGTGGTGACACCGTTGCCTCCGTGGCATTCGACGACGCCGGAGAGATCCTCGGTGGCGCTGTAGGTCAATGGTTTCCGCAAAGCCGGGTCATGCTGACCGCGTACCTGGCGATCCGGCCGGGGCGGCGGGGCGGCGGAATCGGAGGCAGGATCCTGCGGGCGGTGCTCGCGGACTGGCAGCGACGCGTCGATCCACTGTTGATCGTGGGTGAGGTCGAGGACCCGCGACACCACACCGACATCGGCTTCGGTGACCCCGAGAGGCGGCTGAAGTTCTACGCGGCCGCCGGCGCGAAAATCATCCCTGTCCCGTACTTCCAGCCGGCCATCCAGGCCGGCGGTGAGCGTGTCCCGCACCTGTTCCTCATGACGTTCGCGGTCTCGGACGAGTGCCGCCGCGGCGAACGCGGCATCGACGCCTCGCCGGTCCGCGCCTTCCTCGAGGCGAACCTCGCCGGGAACGAGGGGAGCGTCGACCGGGACGACCCCGCCACCGCGGCGTTGTTCGACGCCGTGACGGGAGCGGCGGTCGAACTCGTCGACCC
>NZ_JADZGH010000258.1:0-1410 GCF_015865005.1 Rhodococcus sp. CX | reverse complement strand
CGGTGCGGGCGACCGGTGTGTCGGCGGCCACTGGTGCGTGCGGGTGAGAACGGGTGCCGTCCGCGGGGATTTTCGTGTATTCCTCGAAGTCGGCGAAAGGAATTGCATGCGAATCGGATTGACAGGCGGCGCCACGTCGACCGACAAGGTGGTCCGGCAGGCGCAGCAGGCGGAAGCGGACGGATTCGCGTCGCTGTGGTTCGCCAGTGGTGTGCTCGGCGATCCGCTGGCCGCGATGGCGGTCGCGGGGCGGGCCACGACCGCCATCGAACTGGGTACGGCAGTGCTGCAGACCTACCCGTGCCACCCGCTGCTGCAGGCCAATCGGGTGGCCGCGACCGCCGAGGCGATGGGACGCCCCGGCCTCACCCTCGGGCTCGGCCCGTCGCACGAATCCTCGGTCCGCGACGTCTACGGCCTGTCCTACGACCGGCCCGGCACGAACACCGAGGAGTACGTGGGCATCGTCACGGCCCTGCTCCGCGGTGACGACGTCGACGTGCGGGGCACCGAGTGGACGACGCGCAGCGCTGGGCGCATGACCCCGGTCGCGCATCCGGTGCCTGTGCTGCTGTCGGCCATGTCGCCACGCATGCTGCGGGTCGCGGGCAGCCACGCCGACGGCACGATCCTGTGGATGGCGTCGGCGCCGGTGATCGAGTCCCGGATCGTGCCCGCCCTGCACGCCGCGGCGCAGCAGGCGGGACGGCCCGCGCCGCGTGTCGTCGCCGGATTGCCGGTCGCGGTCCACGACAACGTGGCGCAGGCCCGGATCGCCTGCGCCGGGACCGCCGGTTCCTACGCCGCGGTGCCCGCCTACCGCCGCGTCCTCGAGGCCGCAGGCGCATCGCAGCCTGCCGATGTCGCGGTCGTCGGGGACGAGATGTCGGTGCGGGCTCAGTTGCGGTCGCTGGTCGCCGCCGGCGTGACCGACGTGTGGGCGGCGCCGTTCCCGGTCGGGGACGATCCGCGCGCGTCGTTGCGGCGCACCCGGGACCTGCTGCGGGAACTGGCAGCCGAGCCGGACTGACCGGCCTGCCTAGGGTGGAGTGGTGAGCCCGATCGTCATCGCCGCCGTACCGCCCGGACCGAACGTTCCCACCGACGGGCTTGCAGGATGGGTGTTGTCGCTGATGGATCGGCTCGGCGGTCTCGGCGCAGGCCTGGCGATCGCGCTCGAGAACTTCTTCCCGCCGCTGCCCAGTGAGGTGATCCTGCCGCTCGCGGGATTCGCGGCCGGACTCGGCAGTTTCACGCTGGCGTCGGCGCTGATCTGGACGACCCTCGGGTCCCTGCTCGGCGCGCTGGGCCTCTACGCGCTTGGACGCGTGGTCGGGGAGGAGCGGATCCGCCGGATGGTGGACCGGATGCCGCTGGTCGACGTCGCCGATCTCGACCGGACGGTGGACT
>NZ_JADZGH010000029.1:0-1004 GCF_015865005.1 Rhodococcus sp. CX | reverse complement strand
CGACGACGGCAACCCGATCCCCTGCCTGACCTGCCGCCCCCACCTGCGCCACCCATCGCCCGCCCAGCCCAGAAAGGCCAACGCATGACCACTCCCAATCACACCGCAGCCGACGCGCTCGCCATGATCGCCGTCCTGGTCCGGAACCGAATCGAATGGGCCACCGACAGCATCGCAGGCAACTACCCGATGGACGGGGAGACGTACGACGACGTCGAAGCGCGCAACGAACTACCCCTCGACGCACTCCACGATCTGATCAAGGACGTGTGTGAGATCGTCGCACCTCACACCGAGGGCGTGCTGTACAGCGACGGTCGCCCCGTGCAGTCGAGAGTCAGTCTTCCTGGCTGGAGCTTCCGCCACCTGTGGCCGGCCGATCCGACCACGGCGACCGAGCAGCACATCGAGACGAAGTGCTACGACGCTCGGTACGTCGTGCACATCGTCCCACCCTCAACGATGACCCTCGAGCCGGTCCGCACGCTCAGCGTTGTACGAGAGAACGACGCCCGAGAGTGACCACATTCCGACGACGCAGCCGGGATGGCCTTCCGGTGCCGGTCGACGAGATCAGCAGTCTCGTCGACCGGCGGCTCGCCGGGGCCGCATGCACCGGCATGTCCCCACTCTTCGACGTGTGGGTTCGGGGCGAGTCCGACGAAGCGCGATCGGCACGCCTCACCCGAGCCCGGACGCTGTGCTGCCGCTGCCCCGTCGCCGCGGCGTGCCGTGCAGCAGCAGGCGAACACGACGCGTCCGGCATCTGGGGTGGAGAGCTCTACGGCGACGCCGGACGGCCCAAATGGGAGGTGGCATGAACACCGAAGTGAACGTTTGCCACCATCCCCGCGCGCGAATGGAACGTTCCACCCGCCTCCCACGCGCGCGCGATCAGTCGACCAGCCGGACACCGGATCGGACGTCCGGCAGCCCCTCCACGCGCGCACGGACGAGGCGAACGCCAAATCGAACGTTCGGCACGGTTCCCACGCGGGAAAGGC
>NZ_JADZGH010000028.1:0-2970 GCF_015865005.1 Rhodococcus sp. CX | reverse complement strand
GGCCGGCCGCCGCCGCGACCGTGGCAACCGCCGCCGTCGTCACGGTCTTGCCGACGTCGGTGGAGGTGCCGGTGATGCAGAGAACGCTCACACGCGTGCCTCCGCGAGGACGTCACCGAGCACCGACTCGATCATCGCGAGATCGTCGGCGTCCAGGTTCGCGCGGGCGGTCAGGCGTAGCCGGGACGTGCCTGCGGGAACGGACGGGGGACGGAAGCACCCGACGTGCAGGCCGCGTTCGCGGCACGCCGCGGCGGCACCGACGGCGACCATCGGGTCCCCGAGGATCACCGAGACGACCGCCGATTCGGGCGCGTCGACGCCCGAGATGCGGGCGAGGTCGGCAGCCCGGTCGAGCACCGCGGTGGCACGCTCCGGTTGCTCCCGAAGGATGCGCAGGGCGCTGCGGGCGGCGCCGACGGCCGCGGGCGCCAGGCCGGTGTCGAAGATGAAGGTCCGGGCGGTGTCGATGAGATGTTCCCGGATCCTGCTGTCGCCGAGGACGATTCCGCCCTGTGCGGCGAGCGACTTGGAGAGCGTCGCCGTGATGACGACATCGGGCTCGCCGGCGAGGCCCATTTCGTGTACGAGTCCGCGTCCCCCTACACCGCGGACGCCCACACCGTGGGCCTCGTCGACGAGCAGCAACGCGCCGTGCGCCCGGCACACCCGGTGGAGTGCCTGCAGCGGCGCGAGGTCACCGTCGGCGCTGAACACCGAATCGGTGAGAACGAGGGCGCGCGGTTGTGCGCGCGCAGCAAGGACTGCCTCGACGAACTCGACGTCGCCGTGGGGCGCGACCTGGATCCGCGACCGCGACAGGCGGCATGCGTCAACGAGCGAGGCATGACAGCCGGCGTCGGAGACGATCAGGGTGTCCGGGCCGCCGAGCGCGGTGACCGCGCCGAGGTTGGCGGCGTATCCGCTGGCGAACACGAGACCTGTTTCGGCGCCGACGAATTCGGCGAGTTCACGTTCGAGCAGTTCGTGTTCGGCGGTCGTGCCGGTGACGAGCCGAGAACCGGTCGCGCCCGCACCCCAACGGCGCAGTGCGGCCGCGGCGCCGGCGACGACCTCGGGATGCCGGACCAGGCCGAGGTAGTCGTTGGACGCCAGATCGACGAGACGGGAGCCGGACGTGCGAGGCAGCAGTGTGCGGTGCAGTCCCGCGACGCGGCGCTTCTCGGCGGCGTCGTCGAGCCAGGCCAGACTGACGGGTGCGGTCATGGAAGGACACCATACTTGAACGGCGTTCAAGTGGCCAGACGAGACGAGAGCTACCCGACTGTCACCGGTCGGCTCAACCACCGACCCCCTCAGGCAGGCGCGTCCGACCGGGCGTTCTCCTGCAGTTGCCGGATGGTGTCGACCAGCGGCGCGAGTTCCGGCTGGGCAGCGGCCTCGTCGAGCGCCTCACACAGCGCTGCGTTGTGGGTGGGCCGGGCTTCCTCCAGCAGGCTTCGCCCGGCCTCGGTGACGTCGGTGTAGATGCCGCGCCGGTCGGTGGGACACAAGTAGCGCGCAAGCAACCCGCGGTCCTCCAATCGGGTTACGAGCCGGGTGGTGGCACTCTGACTGAGGACGACGGAGTCGGCGACCTGTCGCATCTGGAGATGCCCACCCTCACCGTCGTGCTGGCGATCCAGCACGTCCAACAGCGAGTACTCGCGTGCGCTCAACCCGTGCGCCGACTGCAGCGCGCTTTCGATCCTGTTCTCGATTCGCCCGTGCAACAGCGAGAGCGCCGACCAGCTGTGTGCCAGCGCGGTCATCGTCGGGTCCGTGGCGGTCATCGTCGGCTCCCTCGATCCGTCGTGTGAACAGGTGACGCCGGCAGTCGACCGGCGTGATCATCACTCCCGACTATACCCGCGCTTGCAAATAGTCGGCGTCTGCAATTATTGTTGACGCCTGCAAAGTGCGTACGCGCATTTCTTCATCCGATCAAAGGATCGTCTCTCATGCCGCTCGCACTGCTGGCCGTTGCTGTCGGGGCCTTCGGAATCGGCACCACGGAATTCGTGATCATGGGGCTGCTGCCCCAAGTGGGAACGGATCTCGGGGTGTCCGTGCCGACGGCCGGATACCTGGTCACCGGCTACGCCCTCGGCGTCGTGATCGGTGCCCCGATCATGACCGTCCTCGGCACCAAGATCTCTCGCAAGAACATGCTGATGCTGCTCATGGGCCTGTTCATCCTCGGCAACATCATCTCCGCCGTGGCCCCGGTCTTCTTCGTCATGCTGATCGGCCGCGTGGTGGCGTCCCTGGCCCACGGCGCCTTCTTCGGGATCGGCTCCGTCGTCGCCGCCGAACTGGTGGCGCCACAGAGGAAGGCGGCCGCCATCTCGCTGATGTTCACCGGACTGACCGTGGCGAACGTCGTCGGGGTGCCGATGGGCACGTTCGTGGGCCACACCGCAGGCTGGCGCATGACCTTCCTGGTCGTCGCCGCTCTCGGCGCCGTCGGCCTTGCCGGCGTCGCCAAGCTCGTACCCGACCTCCCCAAGCCGCCGGGAGTGCAGCTGCGGCACGAGATCGCAGCGTCTACGTAAATCTGATACTTCCTGCCACTGACGTGGCAGGCGGTGAAGATCCACGTTCCTCACGGCTACCCACCACACCATCGTGCGATGTTGCGGGCTCGACCGTGTCCCACACCGACGCTTCGGGTGCAGGACAACTCCTCGACTCTGTCACCCCCTTCGGGGGTGTCGCGGCAGGAACACTGCGGCGGACCCGGCGATGCCGAGGCCTGCGCGGGGTCGGACCGGTCTTGTCCCGACATTTCCGGACCGGGGCATGCACCGCGGTCCGGATCTCGACGCTCCCACTGCGAGTGCGGACCGCTCTGCTGCGCCCCACCAACGCCCGTGTGGCGAGGTTCACCGCCGCCACATGATCACGATTCCCACCCACCTTGCACGCCTCGCACCATGCCGTGTGATAGCCACCGGGGCGGGTCAGCGG
>NZ_JADZGH010000027.1:0-4097 GCF_015865005.1 Rhodococcus sp. CX | reverse complement strand
CGCTCCGCGCTCTGCCGGGTGCGGGCGGGTGCGGCCGCGGTCCGCGGCCGCCGGCCGGGTTCGTCGACGACCTCGCGACGGGGAGCGGTCGCGCTTCCGGATGCCTTCTGCTCGGCCGGGCGCGAGCTCCTGACCGCAGCGCTCCTCACCGCCGCGCCCTTCGAGGCAGCGCTCTTGGACGCAGGGCTCTTGGACACA
The DNA here is from genome assembly GCF_015865005.1 of Rhodococcus sp. CX. Lineage (NCBI taxonomy): Bacteria > Bacillati > Actinomycetota > Actinomycetes > Mycobacteriales > Nocardiaceae > Rhodococcus > Rhodococcus sp. CX. The sequence continues at coordinate 3,899 of NZ_JADZGH010000027.1, read as the reverse complement.
GTGCCCTTGAATGCGGCGGGTCGGGACCTCTTCGCCCCGCCGGAACGATTCGCCGTCTCCTGCTGGGCCATGTAGATCCGGACACCACCGATGATCAGCACCGCCGCGGTGGCAACGAACATCGCGGGGAACCGGTTCACCAGCGGATACGCCACGTTCAGCGCGAGATCCCGCAGGCCGGAGCCGCTCGATTCGAACAGCAACTCCTGGGCGAGGGGAATCGCCGCCACCAGCAGCAGCGGAGGCTGTGCCATCGCGGTGAACACACCGCGCTGCTGCACCGCGACGACCGCGGCGATGCATCCGAGGACATAGAAGACGGAGAAGACCGTCGTCAGCTCGTCACCGCGGAACGAGTCGATCAACGCACCGAGCAGAGTCGCCCCGGCGGCAATGACGACGGCACCCCACCAGGGCACTCCGGGCATGGTCGGAGCGAGCGAGCGCATGTCGAGCGCCACCGCCGGGCGAGCACGTTGGGATGCAGACACACATAGACAGTAGACCCACCGACTCAGATTGCTTCGTCGACGGCACCGGCCGGATCCGGGTTTTCGGTCAGGGTGGCGCGCCGCGGCCACGCGTCGACCCGACGCACCTCGGGCACGTCGCCGTCGAAGATCTCCAGTTCGCTGAGCTTCCGGGCCGTCACCCCGACACGTGTCTCCATCGACGACACCGTCTGATTGAACGAATCGACCGCCTTGCCCAGTTGCGCGCCGAGCCGGTCGAGGTGACTGCCCACGGTGCCGAGCCGCTGATACAACTCGCGGCCGAGCCGGTGGATCTGCGCGGCGTCGCGCGACAGTGCCTCCTGCCGCCATGTGTGCGCGATGGTGCGCAGCAACGCCACCAGCGTCGTGGGTGTCGCGAGGATCACGTTCCGGCCGAACGCGTACTCCAGCAGACCCGAGTCCGCGGTGAGCGCAGCGTCCAGGAACGGATCGCCCGGCACGAACAGCACCACGAATTCGGGCGTCGGGTCGAACGACTCCCAGTACGCCTTCGCGGACAACTGGTCGATGTGGGTGCGCAGCTGCCGAGCATGCCGTGCCAGGTGCCGATCGCGTTCGGCGACGTCCTCTTCCTGCGCCGCGTCGAGGTACGCGGCGAACGGGACCTTCGCGTCGACGACGATCTGCTTGCCGCCTGCCAGGTAGACGAGCAGATCAGGTCGCACCCCCTCGGCGGCGACCTGCGTGTCGAAATCGCAGTGCCGGACCATCCCGGCCAGTTCCACCACCCGCTCGAGCTGGATCTCACCCCACCGGCCGCGGATCTGCGGGGCCCGCAGCGCCGTCACGAGCTGCTGGGTCTGCTGCGACAGCGACAGCGACGCCCGGTGCATGCCCTCAACCTGCTCGGTCAGACCGGCATACGCGTGGACCCGATTGCGTTCGACGTGCTCGACCTGACGGGCCAGCGCGCCCACCGCCTCCTGCAGCGGCCCCACCAGCCGCGACACCTGCTCGCCGATCGCGCCGGACTGCCGGCGCGCCGCGTCCTCGCTGACCGCGCCGAGCGACTGCCGCAACTGCGTCTCGTTGTCCCGCAGCGCCGCGAGCTGCGCCTCGGCGCGCGCGGTCCGGTCGCCGATCCGCGACGCCTGCGCCAGCCACCCCAGCCCGAACCCGAGAACGAGCGCCACGATCAGCCCGAGTGCCGTGAGAGCAGTCATGAGGCGGATGATGCCGCACGGGACCGACATGCGCGGGGCACTCACCCCGAACCGGACGTGTCGGTGCGGTCCTCTACGGTCGTCGCCATGCGGATCCTGCACACCTCCGACTGGCACATCGGCCGCACCTTCCACGGTGTGGACCTGCTGGGAGACCAGGCGCGCGCCCTGACCGCGATCGCCGAACTGGTCGCCGAGCGCAGCGTCGACGTCGTGGTCGTGCCCGGCGACGTGTACGACCGGTCGATCCCCAGCTCCGACGCGGTAGCGGTGTGCAACGCCGGGTTGGAGGCGATCCACGAGGCGGGCGCGGTCATCGTCGCGACCTCCGGCAACCACGACTCGCCGGTGCGGCTCGGTGCCGGCGCCGCGTTCGCCGCCAAGGGGGGACTGCACCTGATCACCAAGGTCGCCGACGTGGACCGCCCGGTGATCGTCGACGACGAGCACGGTCCGGTCGCGTTCTACGGCATCCCCTATCTCGAGCCGGAGATCACCCGAGCCGAACTGGGCGTGCCCAAGGCCCGCTCCCACCAGGAGATCCTCGACGCCGCGATGGGCCGGGTCCGCGCCGACGCCGAGATCCGCGGCGGCCGGACGGTGCTGCTCGCGCACGCGTTCGTCGTCGGGGCGGAGGCGACCGGTTCGGAACGGTCCATCTCGGTCGGCGGTGTCGAAACCGTGTCCGCGTCCGCGTTCGACGGCATGGACTATGTCGCCCTCGGGCACCTGCACTCCCCGCAGACCGTCGCCGAGCACGTGCGTTACTCCGGGTCACCGCTGCCGTACTCCTTCGGCGAACGCAGTCACCGCAAGGCGGTGTGGCTCGTCGACCTCGACGCGACCGGCGTGGCGTCGGTCGAACGGGTCGAGCTCCCCGTCGTGCGGGGCCTGAGCCAGCTGTCCGGAACACTCGAGGATCTGCTCGCCGATCCCGAGCACGCCGCTGCGGAGGACCACTACGTCGCGGCCGAGCTGACCGACGCGGTTCGGCCGCTCGATGCGATGCGACGGCTGCAGACCCGGTTCCCGCACGCGGTGCACGTCGTCTGGAACCGCCCCGACACGACGTCGGGAACCAGCTACCGGGAGAAGGTGCACGGCCGCAGCAACCTCGACGTCGCGTGCGCGTTCCTGACGGACGTGCGGTCGGAGCCGTCGCAGCGGGACGCCCGCTGGATCGAACAGGCGCTGCGCGAGGCCGACCGCGTAGGCGCGGACAAGATCGCGGCCGCCGACGAGGTCGTGGAGGTGTCGGCGTGAGGCTGCACGCACTCGAAGTCACCGCGTTCGGGCCGTTCGCAGACACGGTCCGGGTCGACTTCGACGAACTCGGCGCCGACGGGCTGTTCCTGCTGCACGGCCGCACCGGAGCGGGCAAGACCTCGATCCTCGACGCGGTCGCGTTCGCGCTGTACGGGACGGTGCCCGGTGCGCGCGCCGAGGGGCGCCGGCTGGTGTCCGATCACGCCGCCGCCGGTGCCGTCCCGAAGGTGATGCTCGAGGCCACCATCGCCGGCCGACGCCTGCGGATCGTGCGCAGCCCCGAATACGAACGCCCGAAGCTGCGCGGCACCGGCACGACCAAGGAGAAGGCGAAGGCGACGCTGACCTGGCTGGACGGGTCGGGGCAGAACCTGTCGCGGCACGAGGACATCGGCGAGGTGATCGGGGCACTGCTCGGCATGAGCGCGGCTCAGTTCTTCCAGGTCGTCCTGCTGCCCCAGGGGGAGTTCGCGAAGTTCCTCCGGGCCGACAGCAAGGAACGCGGCGCGCTGCTCGAGCGGCTGTTCGACACGACGCTCTTCGGCGGTGTCGAGAAATGGTTCCGCGAGCGGGCCGCTGCCGGTGCGAAGAAGCTCGCCGAACAGCAGAAGAAGGTCGACGTGCTCAGCGCGAAGGTCGACGCGGCGGCCGGGATCGAGGCCGGTGCCGACGCCGACCCGGTCGGGTGGGCGCGCAAGCTGCGCGAGGACGCCGTCGACACCCGGGACAGCATGATCGTCGCGCTGGACACCGCCCGCGACGCGGAGCGCAGCGCCCGCGCGGAACTCGAGGAGGCGGTCGCGCTGGCCCGTCGCCTGGAGCGCCGCGCCGCCGCACAGTCCGAACTCGCGGCCCTCGACGCCACTGCGGACGAGCGGGCCGCGCTGGCCGCCGAGAGGGCGGCCGCGCTGCGGGCGGCGCCGGTCGCGGTGACCGGTGAGGAATCCCGCCGCGC
>NZ_JADZGH010000257.1:44565-46555 GCF_015865005.1 Rhodococcus sp. CX | reverse complement strand
GGGACCGGGTCGGCTCCGGCCGTCGGTGACAACGCCGCACAGACGAGTGCCGCGCCCAGCACCGTCGCGATCCCGACCCGCACCCGACCCATCGCCCACCCCCGTGTCCGCCGATCTGCCGCTCTCAGCGTGGCAGACGCGGACCGCTTCGGTGTCCGGTTCTCAGCGGCCTTCGCGGTCGCGGCGGGCGAGTTCGGCGAACATCGCGTTGTGCGCGGCGAGTTCGGCGTCGTGGTCCCGCTCCGCGGCCCGGTCGATGCGCCGCGCGGTGCGGTCGTCGCTGCGCGACCACTGCACGAGCAGTGCGAGCATCACCAGCACCAGCGGGATCTCCCCCGCCGACCAGGCGATACCGCCGCCTGTCCTCTGATCGGAGAACAGGTCTTCGTTCCACGGAAGCGCCAGGCCGCGGTAGTACGTCTCGGCCATCACCGTGCCCATGCTCATGAGCGTGACGCCGAAGAACGCGTGGAACGGCAGCGAACCGAACACCATCGCCAGCTTCGTCACCGGCTGCACGTCCCGCGGAGACGGGTCGACGCCGATCACCACCCAGTAGAACAGGTAGCCGCTCATCAGGAAGTGCAGGTTCATCAGCACGTGCGCGGCGTGACTGTCGACGGAGGATTCGAAGATGCCGCCCAGGTACAGCGCGTAGAAGCCGCCGACGAACATCACCGACGCCACGAGCGGATGGGTGAAGAACCGTGACGGCGGGCTGTGCAGGAATTCGAGGATCCACTCGCGCGGGCCGGGCGCCCCGTCGCGGCCGGCCGGCTTGAACGCGCGCAGCGCGAGCGTCATCGCACCGCCGAGCGCGAGCAGCACGGGAGCGAGCATCGACATCGCCATGTGCGCGCCCATGTGGACGCTGAACATCGCCGGCGAGTACATCCCGACACCCGAGGAGGTCGCGACCAGCAGCACGAAGCATCCGCTGAACCAGGCGATCGCCCGGCCCACCGGCCACGAGTCGCCGCGCTTGCGCAGCGTCCACATGCCGAGCGCGTACGCGGCGGCGAGCACGACGGCCGCGGTGCCGAAGATCAGGTCGAAACGCCACGGGCCGAAGAACAGGTTCGCGAAGGTGGGCGGGCCGTCGAGGTTGTAGCCGAGCTCCACCTCGAGGACGCTCGGCGACGTCGTCGGGGCGGGCGGCGGGGTGCGGCCCAGTCCGACGGCCAGGCCGATCGTCGCCGCCAGCAGGATCGCTTCCACCGCCGCGAACCGGACCAGGGCTCCGCGGCTGGTGGGGTCGGCCTCGAGGGCCGGCAGCGCGCGGCGGCGCTGCGCCCAGCCGAGGATGCCGATCAGGATCAGGGCGACGGCCTTCGCGACGACGAGCCGTCCGTAGGTGGTGGTGAGGAGGTCGTCGAACGGCACCCGCACCGCGGAGTTGACGATGCCGCTCAGCGCCATCACCACGAACGCGATGCCGGCGACGACCGAGAACCGGCGGGCCGCGAGATCGGTGTGGTCACCGCCGCGGCGCGCATGCACGAACAACGCGAACAACCCACCGGCCCACACCGAGGCCGCCACCAGGTGCAGCACGAGGCTGTTGGTGGCCATGTCGTGCGAGCCGCCCGAGGAGGAGTGCCCGGTCAGGGCGATCGGCAGGAGCGCGATCAAGGACAGCAGCAGCAGGTAGGGCACCCACGCCCAACGCACCGCGAAACGGATCAGCATCGCCAGCACGACGGTGAGGACGAGCGTCCATGCCCACGCCGACGCGACCTCGACCTGCCCGACGGCCCGCCACATGTTCACCGGCTTGATCGCCTCCCCGAGCGGCTGCCCGGAGGTGTCCGACAGGGTCAGCGGCACCAGCAGCGCCGAGCACAGGGCCCATACGAGCGCCGCCGCCCCGGCGGTCCGCACCGACCGGTAGCCGTCGACGTCGAGCACGCCGCTGCGTTGCGGGGGCACGAGGAAGGCCGCGAAGAACAGCGAACCGATCGTGGCGACCGCGGCGATCTCCGCGACACCC
>NZ_JADZGH010000257.1:41143-44555 GCF_015865005.1 Rhodococcus sp. CX | reverse complement strand
CCGAGCAGCACGAGCGCCTGCGACGCGGACAGTCCGACCACGATCGCCGCGACGATCGCCGAAATGACGCCGAACACGACATACAGAGCAGTCGTGCCCGATCGTGGGGCGGAGGTGGGTTCGGATTCGGGCTGCGCGAGCTCGGGTGCTGCCATGGCTACCAGGGTAGGACGTGCCCGGAGTCCCCTACGACACGACGTCGGAGCACAGTGTCCGCCGTCACGACCCCGTTCGCTCCGGCGGTCATTCCGCTCGCGTGGGCACCGGGTTCCCGTTCCGGAGCGTCGATTCGTATCCGGTCGTGAGCCAGAAGACGGTGCGATCGATCGTGGGGATGATGTCGGTGATCGCGATGTGCCCGTCGTGGTATCGCCCCACCAGCCCGTAGACGAGGCTCGACAGGATCGATTCCAGTTCGGCGACGAAGTCGGGGTCCACGTCCGACAGGACCGCCTGGCCGACGGGCACGACGACGTCGAAACCCCGCAGGGCGAGGTTTTCGCCGCCGGGCGCGGTCCGCACCCGGAAGTAGGCGAGGAGCATCGCCGGGTGCTGCACCCACGGTTCGAAGATCGCCCGCATCACCCGCATCATCGCCGGGTGCAACGGCTCGCCCGGGTCGCGGCTCTGCTTGACGATGCCGGAGTGGTTCTCCGCCATCCAGCGTTCGATCGCGGCCAGGATCAGCTCGTCGCGCGTCGGGTAGCGCTTGTAGATGGTCGACAGCGAAGTGCGGGCGCGCCGCGCCACCTCGCGTAGCTGGACCGCGTCGTATCCCCCGCTTTCGAGGAGTTCGACGACGGTGTCGAGGAGTCGGTCCGAGGTCCGGTCGACCCCGCCCTCCACATCAGCATTCTCCATTTTGTGAATTTCCTTGCCGCATAGTGGTAACCCGGTTATCGTATGCCCAGTAACAAGGTTACTCGGCTCCGACGCGGCGACGGGCCGATCGGAAACGCCCACGCCGCCGGTTCCAGCCCGCACTCACCCTGTGGAGCACCCATGCCACCGATACGACTGCACGTCGATCACGATCTCTGCGAGGCGCACGCCCTGTGCACCGAGATCGCACCGGAGGTCTTCGACCTCGGCGACGACGACCTCGCCCACTGCGACGAATCACCACCGGAAGCGTTGTGGCCCAAGGTGAAATCCGCCGCCAGCGCCTGCCCGCGCCAGGCCGTCAGCATCACCGAGACGTAGCCACCCGCACGAACCGAAAGGCCGGCATTCCGATGACCGATCTCGCATCAGTCGACTACTTCTCCGACGGAGAGGTCGCACAAAGCCCCTTCGAGTACTTCGATCAGCTCCGGGACCGAAGCCCGGTCTACCGCGAACCGCACTACGGCGTCGTGGTCGTCACCGGCCACCAGGAGGTGGTCGAGGCTTTCAAGAACAGCGACGCCCTCTCGGCGGTCAACTCGATCGGCGGGCCGTTCCCCCCGCTGCCGTTCGTGCCCGAAGGCGACGACATCACGGAGCAGATCGAAGCGCACCGTCACCAGTTCCCGATCTTCGAGCACCTCGTCACGATGGATCCGCCCGATCACACGAAGGCCCGCGCGCTGCTGGGCCGGCTCCTCACTCCGAAACGCCTGAAGGAGAACGAGGAGTACCTGTGGACACTCGCGAACGAGCAACTCGACGAATTCATGGACAACGGTCGCTGTGAATTCCTCGGCGAGTACGCCAAACCCTTTGCAACGCTGGCCATCGCCGATCTGCTCGGCGTCCCACAGGAGGACCGCGACGAGTTCCGGCGGGCGCTGGGCGCGGACGCACGGCCCGGCGCGCGGGTCGGCGCCCTCGACGGCGAGCCGGTCGGTATCAATCCGCTCGAATACCTGGACGATCGTTTCAGCGGCTACCTCACCGAGCGGCGACGCGAGCCCCGGGGCGACATCCTCAGCGGCCTCGCCACCGCTACCTACCCGGACGGCTCGATCCCCGAGATCATCGAGGTCGTACGACCCGCGACCTTCCTGTTCGCGGCCGGTCAGGAGACCGTGACGAAGCTGCTCAGCTCGGCACTGCGGGTCCTCGGCGAGCGACCGGAATACCAGAAGATCCTGCGTGAGGACCGCAGCCTCATCCGGCCCTTCATCGAGGAGTCCCTCCGCTTCGACAGCCCGACGAAGGTCGATTTCCGCCTCGCCCGCAAGACCACCACGATCGGTGATGTCGACATCCCGGCCGGGACCGTGGTGATGCTGAGTCTCGCGGCCGCGAACCGTGATCCGCGCAAGTTCGAGGATCCGAACGAGTTCCGCTTCGACCGGCCGAACGCCCACGACCACATCGCGTTCGGCCGCGGACTCCACACGTGCGCGGGGGCACCGCTGGCCCGCATCGAAGGCCAGATCACCCTCAATCGCCTGCTCGATCGGATGAGCGAGATCCGGCTCTCCGAAACCGAGCACGGGCCGGCGACCGACCGCCGGTACACCTACGAACCCACGTTCCTGCTGCGCGGACTCACCGAACTCCACATCGAGTTCACCCCGTCGAACTAGCGGCAAACCCCCGGCATCGCTTCGAGCGGCCGCTCGAGGCGCAACACGAAAGGCATTCCATGGCAGGGAGAGTAGAAGGCAAGGTCGCGTTCGTCACGGGCGCGGCCCGTGGGCAGGGACGCAGCCACGCGGTGCGGCTGGCGCAGGAAGGCGCCGACATCATCGCGATCGACATCTGCGGTCCGATCCGGGAAGGCGCGCTGATCGCCCCGTCCACCCCGGACGACATGGCCGAGACCGTGGAGCTCGTCAAGGGCCTGAACCGTCGCATCGTGAGCGCCCAGGTGGACGTCCGCGACTTCGACGCGCTGAAGGCCGCGGTCGACGACGGCGTCGCACAGCTGGGCCGGCTCGACATCGTCGCGGCCAATGCGGGGATCGGAACCGGCGGCTTCAGCCTCGACCAGACCGACGAGGTGGACTGGCAGGAGATGATGGACATCAACCTGTCCGGTGTGTGGAAATCGGTGAAAGCCGCTGTGCCGCACATGATTGCGGCAGGAAACGGTGGTTCGATCATCCTGACCAGTTCGGTGGGCGGGCTGAAGGCCTACCCGACCATGGGGCCGTACATCGCCGCGAAGCACGGCGTGGTCGGGCTGATGCGCACGTTCGCCGTCGAACTGGGACAGCACTTCATCCGCGTCAACACCGTCCACCCCACCAACGTGAACACCCCGATGTTCATGAACGAGGAGACGATGAAGATGTTCCGCCCCGACCTCGAGAACCCGGGGCCGGAGGACATGAAGGTCGTCACCCAGATGATGCACGTCCTGCCGATCGGCTGGGTGGAACCGGAGGACATCAGCAACGCGGTGTTGTTCCTGGCCTCCGACGAATCCCGCTACGTCACCGGGCTCACGCTCACGGTGGATGCAGGCAGCACCCTGAAG
>NZ_JADZGH010000257.1:38246-41000 GCF_015865005.1 Rhodococcus sp. CX | reverse complement strand
GCTCGACCTGCTCGGGGACGATCGCGGGATCGGCCACCAGGGTGATCCCCAGCTCGCCCGCGTACGACAGCACCGCGAAGGTCACACCCGCGTTGCCGGGGGTGACCACCAGCGGCACCAGCGACCGCACCCGGAACCCGGCCAGTTCCACGGGCTCGGCCGGGCCGCGCAGATTGGTCACGAACGTGTGCACCATCCGCTGGTGATCGATGAACAACCGGAACAATCCGAGCCGGCTGAGCGCCCGGAACGCCGATCCGAGCGGCCCGCCGGACGACGCACGATCCGGAAGATGTTCGCGGGCAGCGCTCGTCGCCGCGACGATCCGCGCGAGCCGGGTCTCGTCGTCCGCGATCGCCGGTACCGAGACGGGGCGGACACCGGTGGCGTTGCCGAGACGGTCCGCGGTCGTGCTGCGGCGCCCCGAGATCGGCACCGACACCACCAACCGGTCGGGATGCTCCCCGCGAGCTCGCAGGACAGCCAGCATGGCCCCGGTCACTGCCGTCACGACGACATCGTTGACGGTGCCATGGTGGCGGTGCGCCAGGGATGTGACGTCGGCCAGCGGAACGGTGATCCGTGTGAGACGCCGTCGGCTCGACGTCGGCCGGTTCAGCGAGGTCGGCTCGACGAGGCGAGGCCACCTTCGGCCGAAACCGAGTTCGCGCAACCCCGCGAATCCTCGGCGCATCGCGACCGGGAGCGCTCGCACGGCGGCGAGCTTCGCTCGCGCGGCATCGGCCGCCAACGTCTTCCGGCTCGGCGGTGGCTGCGGGAAGACCGGGCCGGCGACCAGCGGTCCGCCGTCGGTCAGCGCCGCCAGCACCGCCAAGCCGCCGAGGCCGTCGGCGAGCACATGGTGCAGGACCACGATCAGGGCACTTCGTCCGCCCGATCGGTCCGTCACCAGTCGCGCCTGCCACAACGGACGGTCGTGAGGAAGGGGGGTGCAGACGAATTCGGCTGCGAGGTCGAAGAGTCGGCGTTCGTCTGCCGGTACGGGCCAATCCTGTTCGGCCAGATGCTGTTCGAGGGTGAAACCCGGGTCGTCGACCCACACCGGACGGCCACAGCCGAACGGCACTCGCTGCAGTCGCTGTCGCAGCCGCGGAATCGAGGGAATCCGCTCTGCAAGGTGCGTTCTCAGCGTCGACAGATCGGGCCCGGGCGCTGCGTCGAACTCGAGGATCGCACCGATGTTCATCGGTACCGGTCCACGATCGGTCGCGAGCACGGTGAGGTCCGCCGGACCGGCACGCTCGATCCGGACCCGGTTCGATGTGTCGGGGTTCGCGTTCGACACGGAGATCACCTCCAGCACCGGATCATCGCGCCGCGACGACGGTTTCGAGCACGTCGTGCAAGGCGCCGAACGTGTCCGCGGGCAGCAGCGCATCGCAGTACGGCAGCGCCGCGGCCATCGCCCCGGTACTCGGCGTGAAGCCCGGGCTTCCGGCGCGGGGATTGAGCCACACGACGCGGTGCGCGCGATGGCGGATCCGCGCCATCGTCCGCGCCAACGCGGCCGGTTCGTCGCTGTCCCAGCCGTCCGAGGCGATCACGACGATCGCGCCGCGCAACAGGTGCCCGCGGTGCGATCCGAGGATCTCGGCGAGACTGCCCGCGATGCGGGTGCCGCCGAACCGGTCGGCGACCTTCGCGTTCGCCTCGTCGACGGCCCGCTCCACGGAACGGTGGGCAAGGGTCGCGGTCAGACGGGTCGGCGCGGTCGCGAATGCGAAGACCTCCGCATCACCGGACCGGACCGCCGCCCGCATCAGGTGCAGGTAGATCTCGGCGTAGCCGCGCATGGACCGGCTCACGTCGCACAGCACCACGATCCGGCGGCGGCGCCTGCGGGGCTGCGAATGCACCAGCCGGACGAGTTCGTAGCCGGTGTGCCGGGACCTCGCGATGCTCGCGCGCAGATCGATGCGTCCGCTGGTGCGCTGTTCCCGACGGCGTGACCGGCGGGTCGGCCACCGCACCGCGAGTTGCTCCAGCGCGGCGCCGAGATCGCGCAGCGCCGCCGGATCCATGTCCCCGAACCGCTGGTCCGCGGAGCCCGCCAGCGCGGAGGCCAGCTTCTCCCCCGGCCTGGTGTCGTCGCGGGTGTCCGCCACCGCGGCACGGGTGACCCACGGAACGGGGGCCGCGGCGTGGGAGGTGGAGGCGCGGGCGTCCGCGACGTTCGGCTTTCCGATCGGATCGGCGCCGCGCCGGGCGCTGTCGTCGGGACCGGTGCGCCGTGCGTGCGGATCCAGTTGCAGCGCAGCGTGATCGAACACGGCGGTGAACGCGGCGTCGAATCCGGCGAGGTTGTCGTAGCTGCCGACGAGGGACAGCCGCGCCACCCAGTACAGGCGGCTGCGGGTGCGCGGCGGGTGCAGGTGCAGGGCGCGGCTGAGGGTGGCGGACGCGTCGGCGGGCACGGTGACACCCCCGGCACGCAGCCGGTCGACGAGCGCGACCGCGAATGCGGCGCGGTCGACGCCGCGCAGCACGCCTCCGTCGTCGGGTTCCTGCGGCATCACGGGGTTCCCGCGAACTCCCCGTAGGCGCCGCGGATCGTGTCGAGGTCGTCGGGGGTCTTGGCGAGGGCGGCCAGCCCGGTCGCGTCGGACCGCACGAGATCGCTGACGCCGAGCGCAGCGAGCGCGGACACCCAGTCGATGGTCTCGGCGATTCCCGGGGCCTTGTCCAGGTCGAGGGTGCGCACGGTCGCGACGAACTCCGCGGCGCGGGCGATCA
>NZ_JADZGH010000257.1:37253-38236 GCF_015865005.1 Rhodococcus sp. CX | reverse complement strand
GTCGGGATAGTCGATCCAGTGGTACAGGCAGCGGCGGCGCAGTGCGTCGTGCAGGTCGCGACTGCGGTTGGAGGTGAGCACCACCACCGGCCGCCGGGTCGCGGCGAGGGTGCCCAGTTCCGGCACGGTGACGGCGAACTCGCCGAGGAATTCGAGCAACAGCGCCTCGAATTCGTCGTCGGCACGGTCGATTTCGTCGACGAGCAGCACCGGTGCGGTGGGGCCGCGGTGTCGCACGCACTGCAGGACGGGCCGCTCGAGAAGGAATTCCTCCGAGTACAGGTCGGCCTCGCGCAGGGTGTCGCCGCGGGATTCGGCGAGGCGGATGGCGAGCAGTTGCCGCTGATGGTTCCAGTCGTAGAGGGCTTCGCTCGCGGTCAGCCCCTCGTAGCACTGCAGCCGGATGAGCGGCGCGTCGAGTGCCAGGGCGAGTGCCTTGGCCGCGGTGGTCTTCCCCACTCCCGGTTCGCCTTCGAGCAGCAGCGGCCGGCGGAGTTCGACGGCGAGGAACAACGCCGTGGCGGTCCCCTCGTCGAGCAGGTAGTCGTGCGCGTCGAACCGGCGGATCACGTCGTCGACGTCGGTGAACGTCGGGGCCGGGCCGGGCACCGTCACGCCGCGTGCTCCTTCTCGTAGGCGCGGCGGCAACCGGGGCAGCAGAACCACACATCGGTGCCGTCGAGGTTCAGGTGCGGGGTGGAGTCGGTGACGGTCACGGTCATGCCGCACACCGGGTCGACGGCGGTGATCGGCTGCGGCGCGGACACGGGCGGTGCCACCTTGCCGCTGCGGATCGTGCGCACCACGTCCGCGACGATGGACAGGCCGATCTCCGCGGCGGTGCGGGCTCCGATGTCCAGGCCCGCCGGGGTGTGGATGCGGGCAAGTTCGGAGGCGGTGGCGTCGAGCTGCTCGAGGACCTCGGGCCCGCGCTTGCGGCTCGCGACCAGACCGATGTACGGGGCACCGGCGTCGAGGCCGGA
>NZ_JADZGH010000257.1:35632-37148 GCF_015865005.1 Rhodococcus sp. CX | reverse complement strand
GGCGGTCGCCCCGTCCGGCACGTGGGTGCCGGGCAGCCGGACCACGGCGAGGTCGAGGAGCTCCCCGAACGCCGCGACCGCCTCGGCTATCGGGGACGTCCCGAAGATCGCGAGGATCGGCGCCGGCAGTTGCGGTTCCAGGAAGATCTCCATGGCGCCTCCGGATTGGCAGGGATTGACCGCGACGGTCGCGCCGGGCGCCTCGGGAAAGACGCCCGCGTCCCCCGGCAGCACCCGCAGCAGCACACTCTCACCGGTATCGAGCGCCTCGCGAGCGGCGACGCGCACGGAATTCTCGGTGCACTGCCCACCGACGAAGCCCTCGATGGTGCCGTCGCCGAGCACGAGCGCGCAGTCCCCGGATCTCGCGGACGTCGGCTTCTGTGCCCGCACCACGGTGGCGCGGACGAACGGCCGGCGGTCGGCGGAAAGCTGCGCGGCCCGCGCGGTGAGGTCCATGGTTCTCTTCACCCTCCCGTCAGATCGGTGGTGTCGCCCGGCCCTGCATCGCCTCCCACACCCGCGACGGCGTCAGCGGCATGTCGGCGTGCCGCACCCCGAACGGTTTCAGTGCGTCGACGACGGCGTTGACGACGGCAGGCGGGGACCCGACGGTCGCGGACTCGCCGATACCCTTCGCGCCGATCGGGTGGTGCGGCGACGGGGTGACGGTGAATCCGGTCTCGAGGTGCGGCACCTCGAGCGCAGTCGGGATCAGGTAGTCCATGAAGGAACCGCTGAGACACGTTCCGTTCTCGTCGAATTCGATCATCTCCATCAGCGCCATCCCGATGCCGTCGACGATGCCGCCGTGCACCTGGCCCTCGATGATCATCGGGTTGATGCGGGTGCCGCAGTCGTCGACGGCGAGGAACCGCCGCACCTTCACCTGGGCGGTACCCGGGTCGATGTCGACGACGCAGAAGTACGCGCCGTACGGGTAGGTGAGATTCTCGGGGTTGTAACAGATCTGGGCTTCGAGCCCGCCCTCGATCCCCTCCGGCAGGTCGCCGGCGCCGTACGAGCGCATGGCGATGTCCTGGATCGTGACGGCCGCGTCGGGGTCGCCCGCGACGTGGAAGCGTCCCTTCTCCCATTCCAGGTCGGCGACGGACACCTCGAGCATCCCGGAGGCGATGATCTTCGCCTTGTCGCGGACCTTGCGGGCGACCAGCGCGGCCGCGGCGCCCGAGACCGGGGTCGAGCGGCTGCCGTAGGTGCCGAGCCCGAACGGGGTGTTGTCGGTGTCGCCGTGCACGACGTCGATGTCCTGGGGTGGAATGCCCAGTTCCTCCGCGACGATCTGCGCGAACGTCGTCTCGTGGCCCTGCCCCTGCGACTGCACCGACAGCCGGACCACGGCCTTGCCGGTCGGGTGCACCCGCAGCTCGCAGCCATCGGCCATGCCCAGGCCGAGGATGTCCATGTCCTTGCGCGGCCCGGCGCCGACGGCCTCGGTGAAGAACGACATGCCGATGCCCATGAGCTCGCCGCGCTCGCGCCGCTCCGCCTGTTC
>NZ_JADZGH010000257.1:28991-35587 GCF_015865005.1 Rhodococcus sp. CX | reverse complement strand
TGTACGGGAACTGGTCCGGGCGCAGCAGATTCTTCAGCCGCAGCTGCGCCGGGTCCATGTCGAGGTCGTAGGCGAGGCAGTCCACGAGCCGTTCGACGAAGTACACGGCCTCGGTGATGCGGAACGAGCACGCGTACGCGACGCCGCCGGGCGCCTTGTTGGTGTAGACGGCGGTCATGTGGCAGTAGGCGGCTTCGATGTCGTAGCTGCCGGTGAACACGCCGAAGAATCCGGCCGGGTACTTCACCGGGGCCGCGGTGCCGTTGAAGGCGCCGTGGTCGGCGAGGACCTGCGAGCGGATCGCCAGGATCTTGCCGTCCTTGGTGGCCGCGATCTCCCCGACCATCACGTAGTCGCGGGCGAATCCGGTGCTGACCAGGTTCTCGCTGCGGTCCTCCATCCACTTGACCGGTTTGCCGGTCAGCAGCGACGCCACGATCGCGCACACGTAGCCCGGGTAGATCGGAACCTTGTTGCCGAAACCGCCGCCGATGTCCGGGGAGATCACCCGGATCTTGTGCTCGGGCAGACCTGCGACCAGCGCATACAGGGTTCGGTGCGCGTGCGGGGCCTGGCTCGTCGACCACAGGGTCAGCTTGCCGGTAACACGGTCCAGGTCGGCGACGGCCCCGCAGGTCTCCATGGGCGCCGGGTGCACGCGCGGGTAGACGATCTCCTGGCGGCTCACCACGTCGGCCTTCGCGAACGCGGCGTCGGTGGCCGCGGCGTCGCCGGTCTCCCAGTCGAAGCAGTGGTTGTCGGTCTTGCCGTCGAGGTCGTCGCGGATCACCGGCGCGTCCTCCGCGAGTGCACGGCGGACATCGATCACCGGGTCGAGCTGCTCGTATTCGACGTCGATGAGCTCGAGCGCGTCGCGCGCGGAGTAGCGGTCCTCGGCGACGACGAACGCGACCTCCTGTCCGAAGAACCGCACCTTGTCGGTGACGAGGACGGCCTGCACGTCGTTGGACAGGGTCGGCATCCAGGCCAGGCCCTTGGCGGCGAGGTCGGCGCCGGTGACGACGGCCTTGACCTTGGGATGCGCCTGCGCGGCGGTGGTGTCGATGCTCACGAGTTTCGCGTGCGCGACGGGGGCGCGCAGGATCGCCAGGTGCAGCATGCCGGGCAACTGGACGTCGTCGACGTAATTGCCCCGGCCGCGGATGAAGCGGGGATCCTCCTTGCGGAGCATCCGGCCGTGCCCGCACGGTGTGCGGTCGTTGTCGGCGGTCTCGGGATCCTGCCGGTCAGGTTCGACGGCGGTCATTACACTGCTCCCTCGGATTCGGTGAGCTGTTCGGCGGGGGCGTGCTCGGCGGCCCAACGCACCGAACGCACGATGGTCGTGTAGCCGGTGCAGCGGCAGATCTGGCCGGAGATCGCCTCGCGGATGGTCGCTTCGTCGGGGTCGGGATTGCGGTCGAGCAGGGCACGCGTGGTGATCATCATGCCCGGCGTGCAGAACCCGCACTGCAGGCCGTGGCACCGCATGAACCCTTCCTGGATCGGGTCCAGCACGCCGTCCTTCTCGAGCCCTTCGACGGTGAGGACGTCGTGCCCGCCTGCCATCGCGGCGAGCGTCGTGCACGACTTGACGGGTTCACCATCGACGGCGACGACGCAGGTGCCGCAGTTGCTGGTGTCGCATCCCCAGTGGGTTCCGGTGAGCCCCAGGTGGTCTCGCAGGAAGTGCACGAGAAGCGTCCGAGGTTCGATCTCCGCGGTAACAGGCTCCCCGTTCACCGTCATCGAAACCTGCATGAGTTCAGCCCCTTTCGGAAACTGCGAGCCGTTCGACGGAGCGGCGCAGCGTGCGTACGGTCAGTTCCGACGCGAGATGACGCTTGTAGTCGGCTGTTCCGCGCTGATCGGCGTCGGGGTTGCACGCGGCCGCGGCTCGCGCGCCGGCCTCGCGGAACAGTTCTTCGGAAGGTTCGGCGCCGCGCAGGAATTCGCCGAGTTCGGCGAGTGCGGCGGGGTCGGGACGCACCGCGGTGAGCGCGACCCGCGCCTGCTCGATCGTCTTCCCGTTCATCCACACTGCCGCCCCGGCGGCAGCGATGGCCCAGTCCCCTGCGCGCCGTTCGACCTTCGCGTATGCGCTGGATCCGTTGCCGTGGCGCGGCAGGCGCACCTCGACGAGCAGTTCGTTGCTCGCGGCGGCAGTCTCGTAGGGACCGAGCTCGAAGTCGGTGAGCGCAAGCTCCCGAGTTCCGGACGGTCCGCGCAGCACGCACGTGGCGTCGAGCGCGGTGCACACCGTCGACAGATCCTCGGCGGGATCGGCCTGGCACAAGGACCCGCCGAGGGTGCCGCGATTGCGGACGACCGGGTCGGCGATGACCTTCTCCGCGTCCCGGAAGATCGGGAACACCGCGGCGAGGTCGTCGGACTCGAGCAGTTCGCGGTGGCGGACCATCGCGCCGATCCGCACCACGTCGTCACCGATGTCGATATAGCCCAGCTCGCCGGCGAGGTCGTTGATGTCGATCAAGAACTCGGGGTTCGCCAGCCGCAACTTCATCATCGGAAGCAGGCTGTGACCACCGGCGATGACCCTCGCCTCGTCCCCCAGCTTGTCCAGCAGCGCGATCGCGTGGTCGACGCCGGTCGCGCGTTCGTACTCGAATGGCCCTGGTACCTGCATGTGAAACACCTCACATCCGGTTACATGCGCAGTGTATCGTCGCGGCAGGATCCTGCAGGAGAATCGGGCGATTCCGACCGGATGACGACTCGCCGCCTGCCCGAAATTCCCGATCACGGACAGAGCAGATACGATGCTCTTCGCGCCTCCGTAGCTCAGGTGGATAGAGCAAGAGCCTTCTAATCTCTAGGTCGCAGGTTCGAATCCTGCCGGGGGCACCATCACCACTCTTTCGTCTCGCCTCCCGGCACCAGTTCTTCGCGGCACACTGGACCGGTAGCCGCACTCCGCCTGACGAGAGGAGCCGCTCGTGACCGAGACGACCGGCGAACACCCTGTCACTGCACGCGCGAACGGACCGACCGTCGTACTCGATCTTCTCGACGGCCTCGGCGTCGCGCTCGACCTCGCGCAGGCCCGGACACTGCTCGAACAGTTGCAGGCGGCGATTGCGCAGGCCGAGCGACTCGACGACTGACTCCCCCGGATTCAGTCCTGCGCGTCGATCTTGGCCCGCGCGTCCTCGATCCACGGTGGGGAGATGAAGATGCCTTCCGCTTCCACGCAGATCCCGTCGGGCCCGGCGATGTGGCCGGTGACGAACGCCTTGCGACCCTCGCGGCGGTCGAGCTTCGCCTCGGCGTGCAGATCGCCGAGCGGCGTGGGCGTGCGGTAGCGGAGAGTGAGGGTGCCGGTCATGCCGGGTGAGCCCCCGACACGAGCGGCGTCGCCGAGGACCTGGTCGAGAACGAGCGCCGAAACGCCCCCGTGGGTGTGGCCGGCCGGCCCCTCGTAGCCGATGTGCAGGTGGAAGTCCGTCCAGACCCGGCCGTCCGGGTCGGTGTTCATCTCGAGCGGCGGAGCCACCGCGTTGCGCAGCCCTAATGCAGCGTTGCCCCAGGAACGGAATTGGCCGGCGTCGTTGAACCGTGTCCCGTACGGTCCGGGGTCGCGTCGCCTCCCGAGGATCGCCGCGGCCGCCGCGAGGTGTTCGCGAGCCCGGCGGATCTCGTCGTCGTCGGCCTGGGTGGAGATACCGAGCGGAATGAGCGCGCGGATGTCCTCGACCAGCGGCCCGTAGAGCGCCGCCTGGTGCGCGACCTCGTCTTCGGACAGGCCGTCGTTGATGTAGAGGCTGATGACGTCGGTCATGCGGGCTCCTGCGGTGTCGGGACACGGTCGCCGGATTCGAACTGCGCGGAGCCGAAGGTGTCAATCTCGCGTTCCGGTGACCGGGACAGGGTCCACGCGCGCACGGCCGCAACACCCCCCGTCCGAGGGATGGTCCGGCGGCACGGCGTCGTCCGATACTGAGAGCACAGGAAAGAACCTCGATCGAGCGCGAATCCTGTAGTAGAAGAACGTATCTCGACGAGGAGGTCGGATGATGCGGCATCACCGGCTGTTCCGATCCGCAGGACCGGCGATTGCAGCGTTCCTGGTTGCGGGAGGGTTGTCCTGGTACAGCGCGACAGCGGCTCCGGACGGGAGCCGCACCTCCTTCGGATCCTCGGGGAACCTCGGCAACGGAGTGGTTCGAACCTTCGCCTCCGTGGACCCCGGCGGTGAACCGGCCGCGGTCGGCGTCCGGGTTTCGGCGGCCGCACTCGACGGCCTTCCCACCGAACCGGCCATGCTCATGCTCGATTTCCCGGCAGAGGCGTCCGCGACTGCCTTCGACCACCTGATGCTCAACTGGAACCCACACGGACACGAACCCGAAATCCTTTTCGGTAAGCCTCATTTCGACTTCCACTTCTACATGACCGACATGGCGTCGATCATGCGGATCGATCCGGCGGCACCCGAGTTCGGCACGCAGGCCGCCCACTTTCCCGACGCCCGGTACATGCCGCGCGACTACGTCTCCCCGCCCGGCGCGCTGGCGTCCGAGCTGGCGGTGCCGTTCATGGGGACGCACTGGGTCGACGCGACCGAAGGCATGATCCCGGGCGTCTACGACTTCACCGAGACGTTCATCAACGGATCCTGGGACGGCACCTTCACGTTCATGGAACCGATGATCACCCGCGCATGGCTGCTCACGGAGCCGACCTTGCAGGAGAGCATCAAACAACCTCAGGCCTACCAGAAGTCCGCGTACTACCCCACCGTCTACACCGTCCGATTCGACGACAGCGCTCAGGAGTTCGAGATCACCCTGTCCGAGATGGTGTACCGCACCGGGTCCTGAGACCCGTGGCACCCATCCGCGGCGCGCTCGGTCATCCGCTCTGACGATCCTCGGGGCGGATGACTGACGGCCGAGCGGGTCCGTGAGGGACATACCTATCACGGTGAGTCGTCCAGCGCGAGAAGCCGATCAGCGGCGGCCGCAGCGCCGTCGGTGGCCCTGATCCGGGTGCCGAGCGCGGCCGCCGCGGTCCGATAGCGCTCCGAATGCACCAGCTCGTCGATCGCGTCGCGGATCTTGCCGGGGCTCGCCGTCCTGCGGAGCACCTTTCCGGCACCGGCGGCGGCCACCGCCTTCCCGACTCCCGGCTGGTCGGTGAGCGGCGACATGGGCATGATCAGCATCGGAAGACCGTGCGCGAGAGCCCGGAACGTGGTGGCGTGCCCTCCGTGCCCGATCACCGCGGAGCATTCCGGCATCAACTCGTTGTGCGGAACGTACCGGTGGACCGTTGCATTCGCCGGTACACGGAATCCCGCGGGGTCGACCGAGGGTCCGGTCGTGACGACCAGCTCGACGTCGGTGCCCTCGACGGCGTCGAGGATGTTCTGCAGGGTCCTGCGCTGGCCCGCGAATCCGGCCGTGCTGAGACTGGCCAGCACACGCGGTGGGGTCCGCCCCACCGCCGCCTCCAGGACATCGTGCACGGCCCCGGTCCACACCACGTGCCCGTTCGTCCGCCCGGCTCCGTCGCGAGCCGCGGGATCGAACTCCGGGTCCGAGCACACCAGTTCGAGATCGGACTCGTGCCACACACGCCGGGGACCGAGCCCTTTCGTTCGGGCGACGATACCGAACGGGCCGCGCCGGAACGATCCGTAGAACATCGCGTAGAAGGTGTGGAACAGCGCGACGTGTCGCAGTCCCTCACGGGCGGCCGCATCGAGCGCGTTGAACAGCATGCAGTCGACGACCACCAGATCGGCCGGATCGGCGCGCACCTCGTCCCGGAGATCCTGCCCGACTCCCGGTTCGGTGACCATCGTGATCCCCATTGTCAGGACCGTCCACGTGCTCAACTGGTCGTGGGGGCGCCACGGCGGGGAGTTCCGGTAGGCGCGGAATTCGAGCCCGGCCGATTCGATCTGCGACTGCTGCATCGCGTGCCCGAGAACCCGGACGCGGTGACCGCGGCGATGCAGTTCCCTGCCGATACCCAGCGCCGGCGGCACATTGCCGCCGGCTTCGAACGTCACGATCAGGATGTCGGACACGACGTTCCCTCCCTCTCCAGGACGCCCCGACCGGTAGCTACGGGTTCTGTTCGCTTCGTGCCGTTCCGGTGAACGAGCCGTCCGGTCCGACCGGCGCACCGAAGTGCGGCAGATGGTGGGCGAAGAACAGGTGCGCGACGAGTTCCTGACGGCTGTTGACGCCGAGCTTGGCGTAGATGCTCTTCAGGTGGTCCTGGACGGTGTAGGGGCTGATGAACATTCGTTGCCCGATCTCCGCCCGCGTCTCGCAGGCGAGGACATGTCCGAGTACCTCCGCCTCCCGCGTGGTGAGTCGGTACAGGTCGGTCACCAGCGCGACGATCTGCGCGGGATGGGCCGGTTCCAGCGTGACGACCACCCGGCCTGCCGCTCCCCGGCCGTCGAGTCGCCCTGCGCGCAGCACCAGCCATTCGCCGTCGGCGGTGCGCATCCGGGTGACCACCGCGTCGCCCGAATTCCGGAAACGCACGGCCGCCGCGACCGCGGGCATCATCCGGATCCGCGAGTCGCCGCCCATCCGATCGAGAAATTCCAATGCGCG
>NZ_JADZGH010000257.1:27715-28981 GCF_015865005.1 Rhodococcus sp. CX | reverse complement strand
GTCGTCCTCCCCCACGATCACCACGGCGGGGCCGTCGGACACCTCCGCCGCCACCTGTGGCGCCTGCCGGATCAGCGACAGGCGCAGGCCTTCGCCGATCTCGCGGGCAATCTCGGCGAGCGCTTTCAATTCCGCATCGCAGAAGCGGTCGCCGGGTCCGCGCATGAGCGTCCCGCCGCCCCACACCCGGTTGTCGCGCCCACGGAACACCAGACGGACCTCGTCGTCCATCCCGAGCGGTTCGAGTATCTGCTGATACGGCAAGGCATCCCGGACATCACCGTCGATGGCGTCCCGGATCGTCTGGACTCCCTCCGGTTTCCGGGCGAGCCTGCTGTAGGTGTTGGCGTAGGGCGAAGTGCCGTACTCCAGTTCGGCGACGATCTCGACCGCGCGGCCGGTCGGGTCCGTCACGTCGACCATCGTCGCGGACGTGATCATCAGCGTCCCGGGATCAACCGTGCCGACCATGCCCCGATCGAACGGGATCCGTCTGCGGATCACGCTCAGCGCTGCCTGCCCGAAGTCGGACGGGCTGTCGGTGGCGAGCGCGGCATCTCGGATGGACGAGCGAAGTGCTCCGACCGTCCGAGATGCGGCCATGCCCCGCTTCTCGGCCATGACCGCAGTATGCGCAGGCCGAGATAGCCGTCGGTACCCCTCACACGTGGGGTGTGTCGAGAACCCGTCCGGGTTGCGCGGGTGCACGGCACGGCCGGACGATGACAGCTGTGACCGGTTTCGTGGAGGTCCGCCCGTACGCCGAACTCAACGCGTTCGTCGCCGCCGAATGCCGGGGCGTCGCCTCGCGCCGGCCGTTCCGTCCCCACCAGACCGTCAAGGACGTCGCCGAGGCGATGGGCATCCCGCACACGGAGATCGACCTGATCGTCGTCGACGGCGAGCCCGTCGATTTCGGATACCGGCCGCGCACCGGCGCCCGCATCGCGGTGTATCCGGTCTTCGAGGCACTGGGCATCGAACCGATCGAACGGCTGCGGCCGGCGCCGCTGCGCGACCCGCGGTTCGTCGCCGACGTCAACGTCGGCAAGCTGGCCCGCTACCTGCGCCTGCTCGGGTTCGACGTGCAATGGTCCCCTACCGCGGCCGACGAGACGCTCGCCCGGGTCAGCACCGACGATCAGCGCATACTCCTGACCCGGGACCGCGGTCTGCTCGCCCGCAAGGTGATCACCCACGGTCTGTTCGTGCACGCGGTCGATCCGGTCGAGCAGGTCGTCGAGGTCGTCCGGCGGCTCGATCTGA
>NZ_JADZGH010000257.1:6621-27531 GCF_015865005.1 Rhodococcus sp. CX | reverse complement strand
TCGCACCACGATCGGCTCGTCACCCTCGTGGAGACGATCCGCGCGCGGGTATGAGCCCAGCGCCCTACGCGACAGCCAGCGCCAGGAGCGCTACCAGTGACGGCACGGACTGACACAATGAACCGACCACGCCCGACCCGCGCGGTCTGCTCATCGCCATCCGGTCCGAGGCGAACAGCGCGATCCCGGCCAGGAACATGAACGCGCACGTGTAGATCACGAGGGTGCGGCCCGGGGTGTCCTGGCCGGCCCACCACAGGGCGACACCGACGATCGCGCCCGATCCGAGAAACAGGTTGTAGAAGCCCACGTTGAAGGCCCACATCCGGACCGGAGGGACGTCGGCGGTGGGCACGCGGAACAGGTCCCGGTGGATGCCGGGCCGGAGGAACAGGATCGACTCCCACGCGAATGCCAGCAGATGCACCGCGGCGGCGACGAGTGCGGCGACCTGGGCGACGACGATCATGACGACCCACTTCCTTCACCGAACCGGATGTCGTGCCGGCCGGCCAGCGCGGCCAGCAAGGGTGGCAGCTCGGCCTGGGCATGCTGTTCGCGCAACACACCGGCAAGGTCGGAGAAGAAGCCGCTCATCGCCGTACCGGCACTGACGAGAAGGAACACCGCGTTCGCGGTGAGCACCGAAAAGGTGTTCATCGTCCCCGCGGCAATGTCGAGGGAATCTCCCGGCGCGAGATCGCAGCTCGCGCCGTCGACGTGGACCCGGATCCGTCCGCGCAGCAGGTGGTAGGTCTTGGCCCAGGACTCCGCGTGCAGCGGGGGCGGTTCGCCGAGACGTGGCGCCTCGACCAGCATGAGTTCGTATGCACCGCCGGTGTGCTCGTGGGACGAGAGGACCGTGACATCGGCGTCCGGGAGCGACAGCCGCGTGCCCGAACCGGACCGTTCGAGATGAAACCCTGACATACCGTGACGTTAGATCCGGCGAAACCGACCGGGACATCCCAGGAATCGGGGATGTCGACGGCAGCAGGGACCGGCGCATACTGGGCTCATGCTCGAAGTGCGCGCTGAGCGACTGCGCCGGGGCATCCTCGCGTTGGCGGGCACCGGCGCGGGCGTCGCCGAAGTACACGAACGGGCCATCGAACTGGTCGATCGCACCGTGCGCAGCGACCTGACGTGCTGGGCACTGATGGATCCACGGACGCTGACGTTCGGTTCGATGACCAGCGGACGCGTCCGCATCCCCAGCGAGTACGAACTGCTGCTCGCCGAATCCGAATGCGGCGGACACGATCCCGCGACCTTCGCCGAGGTCGCCCGCAGCGGGCGGACGGTCGTCCGGGCGTCCGATCTCCCGAGTGCCGACGTCGCGCACAGTCTCCGGCACGGCGCGGTATGGAAACCGCTCGGACTCGACCGAGAGCTGCGGGTGGCCTTCACCGTCGACGGATACTGCTGGGGTGCAGCAGGATTCGTTCGTTCCGGAACGGACTTCAGCGATCGCGAGGTCGAGTTCCTGACGATGGTGGCCCCGGCTCTGGCGGCGGCGACGCGCGCCGCCGCCGTGCACACGCTGCGGCCGCACCCCGGGGACGATCCGGGTCCCGCGGTGGTGCTGACCGACCCGTCCGGCGACCCCGTCGGGCTCACCGCGGCGGCCCGTCTCTGGCAGGACCGGCTGACCGGCCCGGTGCGGCTGGCGGTGCTGTTGCACGCCGCGACGTTCGGGGCACGATCGAGCCCTTCCGGCGTCTTCCGCACGCATATCAGCGACGGGCACGGGTACTGGGTCCTGGTGCGCGCCACCGCGCTCGACTCCGACGGCGACGACAGCCGCACGGTGGTCACCCTCGAACCGGCCCCGGCGGACGAGTTCACCGATCTCCTGTTCGCGGCATACGCGCTCACCACGCGCGAACGGGACGTGTGCACCGACGTGCTGGCGGGTTTGTCGACGGCCGAGATCGCACGTCGCCGGGGTATCAGTGCCAATACCGCTCAGGATCACCTCAAGTCGGTGTACGCGAAGACGGGCGCGGGCAGCCGGGCGGAACTCGCCGCACTCCTGGCCGGACGGCAGGGCTGAGGCGCTTCGCGCCGGTGTGCCGTTGTGGCGGTTGGGACCGCCAGAAGGGCACACGGTTCGAGGCCGCCGGGAGCTGGCGCCCGGGTCCGATGCGGTTCCGCTGCACTAACAGATCGCCGTGGTTGCCGCCATCCGAATCTTCACCCCGGACGAGCGAACCGCGGCGGGAAAATGCGCCGAAAATCCGATTCGAGGCTCTCACCTGCGGCGATCCTCCGGGGTCGTGGGCACTGTGTCTTTTCTCCCACCTGGGCAACCTGATGAAGGATCTGCCGTTGTTACGGCTTATAGTGAGTTAGGTAAATGTCATGTAACAGTGTTCTCACAGTCAGGCAGGTGGGCGTGTCGACCTCGGACCGCATCGAAGAGATCTACCAGCAGGTCAAGGCTCGCAACGCAGGTGAACCGGAGTTCCATCAGGCGGCGGCCGAGGTGTTCGAATCTCTGCACGTCGTGCTCGACCGGCATCCCCGTTACTTCGAATCCGGACTCATCGAGCGGCTCTGCGAGCCCGAGCGGCAGATCATCTTCCGCGTGCCGTGGATCGACGACCAGGGCAACGTGCACGTCAACCGCGGTTTCCGCGTGCAGTACAACAGCGTGCTCGGCCCCTACAAGGGCGGCCTGCGCTTCCACCCGAGCGTCAACCTCGGCATCGTCAAGTTCCTCGGCTTCGAGCAGATCTTCAAGAACGCACTGACCGGCCTGCCGATCGGCGGCGGCAAGGGCGGCTCGGACTTCGACCCGAAGGGTCGCTCCGAGCAGGAGATCATGCGCTTCTGCCAGTCCTTCATGACCGAGCTGCACCGCCACATCGGTGAGTACACCGACGTTCCGGCCGGTGACATCGGCGTCGGCGGCCGCGAGATCGGCTACCTGTTCGGCCAGTACAAGCGCCTCACCAACTCCTACGAGTCCGGTGTCCTCACGGGCAAGGGCCTCACCTGGGGCGGCTCGCAGGTCCGTAAGGAAGCGACCGGTTACGGCGCGGCCTACTTCGTCAACGAGATGGCCAAGGCGGCCGGCAGCACCCTCGAGGGCCGCACCGCCGTCGTCTCCGGCTCCGGCAACGTCGCCATCTACGCCATCGAGAAGATCCACCAGCTCGGCGGCAAGGTCGTCGCGTGCTCGGACTCGTCGGGATACGTCCTCGACAAGGCCGGCATCGACCTGGACCTGCTCAAGGAGATCAAGGAGGTCCGACGGGGCCGCATCTCCGAGTACGTCGACGAGCGCGGCGACGCCGAGTTCTACTCGGGCGGCAACATCTGGAACGTGCCGTGCGACATCGCGCTGCCGTGTGCCACTCAGAACGAGCTCGACGAGGCGTCCGCGAAGGTGCTCGTCAACAACGGTGTCAAGGTCGTCGCCGAGGGCGCGAACATGCCGACCACGCCGGGTGGCATCGCGGTGTTCCGCGACGCCGGTGTCGCGTTCGCGCCGGGCAAGGCCGCGAACGCCGGTGGTGTGGCCACCTCCGCGCTGGAGATGCAGCAGAACGCCTCGCGCGATTCGTGGCACTTCGACTACACCGACGAGCGTCTGGCCGGCATCATGCGCGACATCCACAGCACGTGTGTCGAGACGGCCGCCGAGTACGGAAAGCCGGGTGACTACATCCACGGCGCCAACATCGCCGGCTTCGTGAAGGTCGCCGACGCGATGTTCGCACTGGGTGTCATCTGATCCACCCCGATCCACACGAAAGGCCCGCTCGTTCGAGCGGGCCTTTCGTGTCGGTGCAGGTCAGCCGGTGGTCTCGTCGTGGTCGAGTTGCGCCTTGCGCGCAGCCTCGCGCATCTCGATACCGTCGGAGATCCAGTTGCCGATCTCGCGGGTGACGTCCCGCACGGCACCGGCGATGATGCCGGCGATGTTCCCGACGTGCGTCGCGGCGGATTCCGTCAATTCCTGGACCGTGTCCTTGTTGCGTTCGAAGCGTCCAACCATGCGCTCTCCCCCTCAGACGGTGTCGTGGACGAGCGTACGCGCAGCACGGGCCCCTCGCGCTTCCTCGAACTCCTCACCGGGCTCGGGCTCGACAACCGCCGGTTCGGGACGTGGGCGGCGCTCGATCACGACCGCGGTCTCATGCTGGTCGGACACCCAGGAGGGCGGCAGTGCCAGCCGGAAGATCTTGCCCCACACCGACGCGACCTGCCGGAGCAGTCCCCCGGTGTTGTAGGGCAGGCCGTGCTTCTCGCACAGAGCCCTCACCTGCGGTGCGATCTGCGGGTAGCGGCGGGCCGGCAGATCCGGGAACAGGTGGTGTTCGATCTGGTGGGACAGGTTGCCGGTCATCAGGTGCATCAGCGACGATCCGCTGATGTTCGCACTGCCGAGCAACTGGCGCACGTACCACTCGCCACGGGATTCGCCGGCGGTTTCCTCCTGAGTGAACGACTGGACGCCGGACGGGAAGTGCCCGCAGAAGATGACGGAGAACGCCCACACGTTGCGCACCAGGTTCGCGGTGGCGTTGCCGAGCAGGGTCGGAACGAACAGCGGGCCGCTGAGCAGCGGGAACACGACGTAGTCCTTGAGCACCTGCCGGCCGGCCTTGTGCCACCACCCGCGCGCGAGCGGCCCGAGTTCGCGGATGTCGCGTTTGCCTGCCAGCACGCGGTCGGCCTCGGCGTCGTGCAGCATCACGCCCCACTCGAACACCAACATCAGGACCGCCGCATAGAGCGGGTTGCCCAGGTAGTACGGCTTCCACGGTTGCGCCGGGTCCATGCGCAGGATGCCGTATCCGATGTCGCGGTCCATGTCGAGGATGTTGGTGTAGGTGTGGTGCACGAAATTGTGCGAGTGCCGCCACTGATCCGACGGGCACACCGTATCCCATTCGAAGACAAGAGAATTCAGGGAAGGCTCGCGCATCCAGTCGTACTGGCCGTGCATCACGTTGTGCCCGATCTCCATGTTGTCGAGAATCTTCGACACGCTCAGCGCGGCGACACCGGCGATCCACGCCGGGGGCAGGAATCCGAGGAACAGCAGGCCACGGCCGGCCACCTCGAATCCCCTCTGCGCCTTGATGACCCGGTAGATGTATTCGCGGTCCTCGGAGCCGAGCGAGGCGACGGTGCGCTCCCGCAGGGCGTCGAGTTCACGGCCGATCTCGTCGACCTGATCGCGGCTCAGGATCACCGGATCCGGGTCGGGGTCACGGTTTCCGGACAGGAACGGCAGGAAGGGTATCGCGGGTAGGGACAATCCGAACATGGTGTCCTCCAATGGTTTCGGGCCGATCGATATCGGCCGCGGCTACAGTTCGACCGCGACGTCACCGACCGGGGCGTTGACGCAGATCCGGATGCGCGTGTCGGGTTCGGCGTCGAGTTCACCGGTGCGGACGTCGCGGGTGCAACCGGATCGGCGGATCGAGGTGCAGGTGTGGCAGATGCCCATGCGGCATCCGTGATCGGGTCTCAGACCGGCGGCTTCGGCCTGTTCCAGCAGGGTGGCGCCGGTGTTGTCCGCGACCACGCCGGACGCGGTGAACCTGACCTCGCCGGTGGCGTCGCTCGTGTCGAGGACAGGAAGGGTGAATTCTTCGGTGCGCAAACGATGTTCGGCGCCGACCTCGCGGTAGACCTCGCGGACGCGTGCGGTCAGACCCGCCGGTCCGCACGCATAGGTGGGGGTACCGGCGAACCAGGGGACGACGGCGTCGAGGTGTTCGCGGCGGAAACGACCGCGCAGGTGGCCACCGTCCCCGCGGGTGTAGGCCAGGACGACCTCGACGTTGGCGCGTGCGGCGAGTTCGTCGAGTCGCGCACGTTGCGGCACGTCCGCCGGGGTGCGTGCGTAGTGCAGGAAGGTGATCGCGCCGGTGTGCCCCTCGTCGGCGAGGGTGTGCAGCATCGACAGCACCGGCGTGATGCCGCTACCGCCGCTGACCAGCAGCAACCGGTCCGGACGAACCGGCGGGAGAACGAAGTCGCCGTCGGCTGCCCCGAGGTCGACGACGTCACCCGGCCGGGCGCAGTCGTGCAGGTAGCGGGACACCAGACCGTCCGGGTGGGCCCGCACGGTGAGGACGATTCGGTCGTCGTACTGCGAGGTCGAGGGCGAGTAGCAGCGGGTGTGCCGGACCCCGTCGACGACGACGCCGAGCCGGATGTGCTGACCGGCCTCGAATCGGCAGCGGCGGGCCGGACGCAGCGTGAGCGTGGTCATCTCGGGCACGGTGCGGTCGATGTCGACGATCCGCGCCCGCGTGGCCTGTGTGGCGAGCAGCGGATTCAGCAGCTCGAGGTAGCGATCCGGGTGGTGCGGCCAGGACATCAGCCGCAGTGCGCCGGTGACCGCCTTCGTGGCGCGGCGGGCAGCGGTGGTGCGAGTGACGGGTGAAGCGACCATGGCGGGACCTCCCGACCGATCGGATTTCTAGTGCACACTTGTACACTGAATTAGTGTTGCAGCACTCACCCGCCCCCTGTCAACACGTGAGTGACCTCCGTTACACCGATTTTCGATTCGCGGAGGCCGCTCTGCATAGACTCGGACCCGTGTCCGTAGTTCCCGTCCCCGAACCCGCCAGCCGGGCCGCCCGCAAGGAACGCACGCGCCGCGCACTGCTCGACGCCGCACTCGAATTGTCGGCGGATCGGAGTTTCTCCACGGTGAGCCTGCGAGAGGTCGCCCGTCGGGCGGGGATCGTCCCCACCGCGTTCTACCGGCATTTCGCCTCGATGGACGAACTCGGCGTCACCCTGGCCGCCGATACGATGCGCGTGCTCCGGCAGGTGCTGCGCGATGCGCGCCGCGCCCGCAACGCCGGCGACAACGCCCGTGCGTCGCTGGCCGTCCTCGTCGAACAGATCCGCGCCCACGAGGCCTCGTTCCGCTTCCTCGCGCGCGAACGGCACGGCGGGCTGCCCGAGGTGTCCCGCGCCGTCAACGACGAATTGCATTTGCTCACAGTGGAACTCGCTGTCGACCTCGGCAGCATGGCGGGGCTCGGCGACTGGAGCGACGACGACCTGGAGATGGCCGCCGCCCTGCTCGTCGTCGCCCTGCTCGAGGTGGCCGTCGACCTGCTCGCCGTCGAAACGGGCGGACCGGACGAGGCCGCGGTGATCGCACGCGGTGAGAAGCAGATGCGCCTGATCATTCTCGGCATGGGGGCCTGGAAACCGGCCCACGAGTGACCGCTACACCGTACGGTGGCGCCATGTTCGAGATCAGCCGCGTCGCGCTCGGAGACCTCACATTCGACGTCCGCGTCGCCGGGCCCGAAGACGGCCCTCCGCTCGTGCTGCTGCACGGCTTCCCCGAAACCGGGCGCAGCTGGGAACCGGCGGGCCGGTTGCTCGCCGACGCGGGCCTGCGGGTGATCGTCCCCGACCAGCGCGGCTACTCCCCCGGCGCCCGGCCCACCGAGGTGTCCGCGTACGCGGTCGGTGAACTGGTCGGCGACGTCCTCGGCCTGCTCGACAGTTTCGGTATCGAGGCGGCGCACGTGGCCGGGCACGACTTCGGCGCGGTCGTCGGCTGGCATCTCGCTGCACATCATCCCGATCGCGTTCGCACACTCACCGCGGTGTCGGTGCCGCACCCCGGCGCCTACAGCTGGGCGCTGCAGCACGATGCCGACCAGAAGTCCCGCTCCGCGTACATCAAGCTGTTCCGGATGGAGGGCACGGCCGAGTCGGCGCTGCTCGACAACGGCGCCCGGCGGCTGCGCGCGATGTACAACCCGATGCCCGATCGCGCTGCCGTGGACGAGTACGTGCGGGTGCTCACCGCGCCCGGCGCGATGACCGCCGCCCTGAACTGGTACCGCGCGTTGACCAGGGACTTCCGCAGCATTCCGTCGGTGAAGGTGCCCACCACCTACGTGTGGAGCACCGCCGACGTCGCGGTCGGCCGGGCCGGCGCCGAACGGTGCGGCGAGTTCACCGAAGCGGACTACGACTTCGTCGTGTTGGACGACGTGAGCCATTGGATTCCCGAGGAGGAACCGGCGGCACTGGCGGAGTCGATCCGGGCACGCATCGCGGGCTGACGGGCCACCCCTCAACCGGCGTCACCGCTCCGCAGCGCGCAGAGCATTTCCAGTTCGTCGACGACCGCGTCGAGCGGTGCCGCACTGCGTTGCGCCTGCGCCAGGATCAATCCGCCTTCGAGCGCGCTGACGACCATCGTCGCGAGGGTCGCGGCGCGGGCCGGATCGACTCCGTCGCCGACGAGCCGCGCGCCGATCATCTCGGTCCAGCGCGCAAAGGAGATCCCGGCGAGGTCACGGGCCGACGCTTCGGTACCCAGCGCTGCCGCCACGATCGGGCAGCCCGCGACGTAGTCGGTGCCCTCGAGCCCGCGTCGCCACAGGTCGACGATGGACCGGACCGCGGTGACGGTGTCGCCGGAGTCCAGGATCCGCTGGATTCTGTCGGTCAGCTGGTCCGCGGCCGAGCGCGTGGCTTCCTCGATCAACTGGCTCTTGCCGCCGGGAAAGTGGTGGTAGATCGATCCTCGGGGGGCGCCGCTGTGGGCCAGGACATCGGCGAACGAGGTCGCGGCCACCCCACGTTCCCGCATCAGGGCCACGGCGCTGGCCGTCATCGCCGCGCGTGGTCCCCCGTCCTGTCGCCGTGCCATGACGCCCTCCTCGATCCGATGGGGATTGCCCTCTCGCATTATGTATGTTGTCATACTTAGAAGCCCAGTTCCAGGACGTCAGGAGTCCACCGTGACCGAACTCGACACCACCCGCGACACCGACGTCTGCGGAACCGGCACCCACGTCTTCGACGACGCCGTCGCCCTCGTCGCCGCCGACGCGCACCGCTACACGGGCCGCACGCACCCGGCGTACGCGAACATGGTCGGGCCGTTCGGCGGCATCACGGCCGCGACGCTGCTGCGCGCGGTCCAGCAGCATCCCGAGGTTCTCGGCGTTCCCCTCTCGCTCACCGTCAACTACTGCGGTGCGCTGGCGGACGGCGAATTCGAGATCGTCGCTCGTCCGGTGCGCACCAACCGCTCCACCCAGCACTGGTCGATCGAACTGTCGCAGGACGGGGCGGTCACGACCACCGCGACCGCGGTGTTCGGCACCCGACGCGAGACCTGGTCGTCGACCGAGGCCGTCGCACCCGACGCGCCCCCGGCGGAGGACGTCTCCGAGCAGTCGCTGCCGGAATTCATCGCCTGGGCACGCAACTACGAGATGCGTTTCGTCGAGGGCGCCGTGCCCGGCCCGGAGACCGGCGAGCACCCGGATTCGACGACGACGCTGTGGGTGCGGGACACTCCCCCGCGACCGCTGGATTTCGCAGCGCTGACCGCGCTGTCCGATGTGTTCTACCCGCGCGTGTTCCTGCGCCGCGGGCAGTACATGCCCGCCGGAACCGTGTCGCTGACCGTGTACTTCCACGCCGACGAGCACGCCCTGGACCGCCAGTCCGACGCGTCCGTCCTCGCGACGGCGCGCTCGCAGCATTTCGGCAAGGGCTATTTCGATCAGTCCGGCGAGCTGTGGAGCAGCGACGGCGAACTGCTCGCGACCACTCACCAGCTGGTCTACTTCAAGGGCTGACCACGACCTCCGGCCTTCAGGGGCTGCCCCACGGCCTCCGGTGCCCGCACGGCCAGCAGCGCCGCGAGGCCGGCGCCCAGCACCACGAGCAGCCCGGCGATGCCGGCGCGGTCCGTGCCGAAACCCCAGGCGAAGAACCCGAACAACGTCGGCGCCAGGAACGACACCGCCCGGCCTGTGGTGGCGTAGAGCCCGAACATCTGCCCTTCCCGGCCCGGCGGCGTGATCCGTGCCAGGAAGGTGCGTGCCGACGCCTGCGCGGGCCCGACGAACAGGCACAGCAGCAGCCCGAAGATCCAGAACAGCAATGGTCCGGACACCGCGAGCAGAACGACGCCGACGACGATCATCGCGGCGAGCGAGACGACGATGACCGCCTTGGGACCGACCCGGTCGTCGATGCGGCCCGCGACGAGCGCACCGAGCGCGGCCACGACATTGGCCGCGACACCGAACAGCAGCACGTCACCCGTCCCGATGCCGTAGACGGTCACGGCCAGTACCGCCCCGAACGTGAAGACCCCGGCGAGACCGTCGCGGAACAGCGCCGACGCGCCGAGAAACCAGACGGTGCGGCGATCCGCGGTCCACAGGTCCCGCAGATCGCGCCACAGCACCCGGTACGCCTCGGTGATGCGGCCCTTCTCGGCACCGGGGTGGACACCGGTCGGCGGCAGTTCGGGAACAGCGAGCAGCACCGGGATCGCGAAGATCCCGAACCACGCGGCGGCGAGCAGCGCGACCAACCGGATGTTGGTGCCGTCGTCGGTGCTCAACCCGAGGAATCCGCGGGTGTCGCCGTCACCGGCGATGAAGCCCGTGTAGCACAACAACAGCAGCACGATGCCACCGAAATAGCCCATGGACCAACCGAATCCGGAGACCCGTCCGATGTTCTGCTCGGTGGAGATCTGCCGCAGCATTGCGTTGTAAGGCACCTGGGCGAGCTCGACGATCACCGATCCCACACCGAGCAGCACCAGCCCCAGCCAGAGGTAGTGATAGTCGTCGCGCACGAAGTACATCCCGGCCATCGCGGTGACGGTGACGAACGTGAGCACCGCGAGGGAGCGTTTGCGACGGCCGGTCGCGTCGTAGTGTTGCCCGGAGATCGGCGCGGTGACCGCGATGACGAACCCCGCGATGCCCAGGGCCCAGCCCAACCACGTACTCGCGGAGACGGTTCCGGGCAGGTCGTCGCCGACGGCGTCGGTGAGATACACGGAGAACACGAACGTGAGGATCACCGCGTTGAACGCGGCCGATCCCCAGTCCCACAGGCCCCACGCGAAGACCTGCCGCCGCGTCGTCGCCGTCCCGATTCCCGCCGGCGCGGCCGTGTGTGCGCTCATTCCCGCAGCCTAAACCGGCCGTTCGAGAACCGCCCCATATGACTGTTGGTGTGCCGATATTTCGGTGCACCAACCGTCATGTCCGTCTTGTACGTGCGCGGGCACGCTCGAAACGCTGTACGACCACGTCGAAGTGGTCCAGTTCCATCCAGCTCCACCGGATGACCTCGAACCCGAGGTCGCGCAGGGCGTCCTCCCGGAACTTCTCGGCGACGAGGTCACGCCGGTCGGAGTACTTGCCTGTCCCGTCGAACTCTCCGACGATCCCGAACTCCTCCCAGAAGAAGTCGAGGCGGAAACGGCGACCGTCGCGTGTGACGACCTCGTGCTGGAGGTGTGGACGGGGCAGACCCGCGTCCTCGATGCGTACCCGCGACAACGACTCGCCGACGCTCTCGCTGCGCGCGTCCAGGAACCCTGCGACCGCCCGGGCTCGTGCGATGCCGTTGAGGCCGCAGGCGGAGTCGAGGATGCGCGGTAACGCGGCTGCCGCCGCGGGGTCGCTGCGCAGGAGCGCATCGCCGATGACGACCGCCTGCGGGCGCGGTGCGGTCCGCGCGACGTCCGCGATCGTCCGCGCCACCGACGTCACCGGCACGTCGTCGACGGTCGCGAGGTCTGCCTCCGACAACCGCGCCGCATGGAAGTGCAATCGTCCCCGCCGTCGTGCGCCCGCGCTCGGTGGCCGCGACACGTGCACACGTGTGAGCGGAAGATTCCATACCGGCGCCCCGTGCAGGACCGCGGCGGAGACGTGGCTGATCACGTGTCCCGGGCTCAGCGTCGAGCCGAGATGCCGCGCGAGCACGCGGTGCCGGCCGGTGTCGTCGAGCGCGTCGTGGTCGCACCTTCGCAGATGGACGCCGTGCGCGATCGGAGCCAGTTCACCGCGTCGAAGGTCGCGCGCGATCTCGAAGGCGGAGACGCCGGCCGCGAGTAGTTGTGCGCGCGTGAGCACTCGTGGATCCCCCATGCGGGTGATCGTGCCGCAGCGTCCGTCGGCGATCCGCCCGGAGACCACCGAATCCGCCGCGCCTGTGGACGGAGCAGCTGCCTGTGGACAACTTGCGGATGAGGACTGCGGCGCCCGAAACAGCGGTTGGTGTACCGATATTTCGGTACACCAACCGTCGTTCTCGACCTGTCTAGACGGTGGCGCCGGCGAGTAGGCCTGCCACCGACTGCCGCATCACGGCGGCGGCCTCGTCGACCCCGAGTTGCAACTCGTCGCGCAGAACGGCCCACGAGCCCCAGGTCGCGGCGGCTCCGAGCGCGTATACCAGGCGGTCGCGCCGGTCCCGGTCGAGGTTTGCGAGTTCGCGGGCGAACAGGATCTTCACCTCGTCGGTGACCCGCGCGATGCAGCGCGCGCGATGAATCTTGAGCGCTTCGGAGAACTGCTGGCGCAGGAGCGACGCCCGCGCATACGGAGCGATGAACTCGAGCAGCCGCGCGCGCTGCCGGCAGAACCCGTCGATCCGTTCGGACAGCGGGAGGTGCGCCGGCACCGGCTCGAACATTTCGTCCTGGCGGCGCAGCATCTCCGCGCCGGTGAATGCCATCAGGGTGTCGAGGTCGTTGAAGTTGACCCACAGTGCCCGCAGCGAGACCCCGGCCTGTTCCGCGACCTGCGCGCCGGTGGGCTTGAGCATGCCCGCCCGGAGCAGCTCGATGTGTGCCTCCACCACTGCCCTGCGAGTGCGTTCCGCGCGGGCTGTTCGACCGTCCGTGACAGTTGTGACCACGATCCCTCACTTCGTTCGACCGCACCGAGCCGGTAGGCCTCGGCAGCGCTTCGCAACCTGCCCTGCGAACAATACCGACCAACCTCCCCGTTTAGGAGAATTGGTTCGAACGACACGGCCGATGAGTTCCGGCCCGCGGCGACTAGGCTGACCCACCGTGACTCTGCCGAACCCCACCCCAGACGCCCGCGCGGTCGTGACCGGCGCCTCCTCCGGTATAGGTGAGGCCCTCGCCACCGAGCTCGCAGCGCGCGGCCACTCGCTCATTCTCGTCGCCCGTCGCGGCGAAGTGATGGAAGAGCTCGCCACGACACTCCGTCAGAAGCACGGCGTCACCGTCGAGGTGCGCGCCTGCGACCTGTCCGACCGCGACGCTCGCGCCGAGCTGGTCGAGGAGCTCGCCGACCGTCACGTCAGCATCCTGTGCAACAACGCGGGTATCGCCACGTTCGGCCCCGTGTCCGGCCTGGATCCGGCGTACGAGCGCGCGCAGGTCGAACTCAATGCGGTCGCCGTGCACGACCTCACCCTCGCGGTGCTGCCGCAGATGGTCGAGCGACGCGCGGGCGCGATCCTCAACGTCGGATCGGCGGCGGGCAACATGCCGATCCCGAACAACGCGACGTACGCCGCGACGAAGGCATTCGTCAACACCTTCTCGGAGTCGCTACGCGGTGAGCTCAAGGGCACCGGCGTGAACGTCACCCTGCTCGCCCCCGGCCCGGTGCGCACCGAGACCCCCGATCCGGCGGACGCGTCGATCGTCGACAAGCTCGTCCCCGACTTCCTGTGGATCTCGAGCGAGCACACCGCGAAGGTGTCGCTCGACGCGCTCGCCGAGAACCGCATGCGCATCGTGCCCGGCCTGATCAGCAAGGCGATGTCGGTCGCGGGCAACTACACGCCGCGCGCGATCGTCGCCCCGATCGTCGGCACCTTCTACAAGAAGCTCGGCGGCTAACGCCGCTTACGGCCGGTGCCGAAGATGCTGCGGGAGATCTCCCGACCCGCAGCCGAGGCCGCCGACCGCAGGAAACTCTTCATCGCGGAGCTGCCCAGCACCTGTTCGACGATCGTCGGCCCCTCGTCCCGGGGGGCCGGCATCGTTTCGGACAGGTCCGGCAGTGGCGGCACGTCCAGCGGCGGATCGACGTTCGGCGCGCCCGCGACCTTCGCCGTCAGCATCTCGTACGCGGATTCGCGATCGATGGTCTGCCCGTACTTCGCGAACAGCGGATGGCCCTGGGCGGCGGTGCGGATCGCGTCGTCGCCGACGGTGTCCATCAGCGACCGTGGCGGCCGGATCCGGGTCCATGCGACCGGCGTCGGGGCGCCCTTCTCGGACAGCACGGTGACGATCGCTTCACCGGTCCCGAGCGAGGTCAGCGACTTCTCCAGGTCGTAGAACGCCGTCTTCGGGTACGTGCGGACCGTCTTGGTGAGCGCCTTCTGGTCGTCGGGCGTGAACGCGCGCAACGCGTGCTGCACCCGCGCACCCAGCTGGGACAGGATCGCGTTCGGGATGTCGGTGGGCAGCTGCGTGCAGAAGAACACGCCGACGCCCTTCGACCGGATGAGCTTGACGGTCTGCTCGACCTGCTGCAGGAACGCCTTCGACGCGTCCGCGAACAGCAGGTGGGCCTCGTCGAAGATGAAGACGAGCTTGGGCTTGTCCAGATCGCCTTCCTCGGGCAACGTCTGGAACAGGTCGGCGAGCACCCACATCAGGAACGTGGAGAACAGCACGGGACGCGCGGCCTGGGCGCCCAGCTCGAACAAGCTGATCACCCCGTTGCCGCCGAGGATGCGCAGCAGATCCTCGGTGTCGAACTCCGGTTCACCGAAGAACGTGTCGCCGCCGTCGGCCTCGAGGTTGACGATCGCGCGCAGGATGACGCCCGCGGTCGCGGCCGAGACGCCCCCGATGCCTTTGAGGTCGGCCTTGCCCTCGTCGCTGGTCAGGTACGCGATGACCTGCCGCAGATCCTTGAGATCGAGCAGCGCCATGCCCCGCTGATCGGCCCAGTGGAAGATCAGCCCGAGCGTCGATTCCTGGGTGGTGTTCAGGCCGAGCACCTTGCTCAGCAGGATCGGACCGAACGCCGTGACGGTCGCGCGCACCGGGATGCCGATGCCCTCGGTGCCGAGCGAGAAGAACTGCGTCGGGAATCCGGCAGGGGTCCACGACGGATCGCCGGTCTCGGCGGCGCGGGTGACGAGCGCGTCGCTGCTCTCCCCGCGCGCGGACAGACCGGACAGGTCGCCCTTGACGTCGGCCATCACCACCGGCACGCCCGCGGCGGACAGCTGCTCGGCGATGCCCTGCAGGGTCTTGGTCTTGCCGGTACCGGTCGCGCCGGCGATCAGACCGTGCCGGTTCATCATGGCCAGCGGAATCCTGACCCGGGCGTTCGGAGCGACGACGCCGTCGTGCACGACGGTGCCCAGTTCGAGGGCGGCGCCGGAGAAGGCGTAACCGGCGGCGATCTCCGCGGCCGGGCCCGCGGGTTCGGCCGCCTCGGGTTCGGCTGCCTCGGCGAGCGCACTCTCCGAGGTCGCTTCGGCCCCGGCTTCGGCCTTCCCCGCCGCAGCGTCGGCCTCGGCCGCGGCGGCGGCCTCCTCGGCCTCGCGTTGGGCGCGTTCGGCTGCAGCGGCGGCTTCGGCGGCTACGCGGGCCGCTTCCTCGGCGGCCGCCTTCGCTGCCTTCGCCTTCTCGGCGGCGGACAGCGCCTCGTCGGACCGGGTCGGATCCACGGTCATGTTCAGCCCTCCTCGAACCAGCACGGCCGGCGTCGGTTTACACCGCAGACCTTATCCCGCTGACGCAGCTGACTAGTCTGTACTCTCGTGCAGGACAAACTTGTTTGGATCGATTGTGAAATGACCGGTTTGCGTATCGGTAGCGACAAACTCATCGAAATCGCCGCGCTGGTCACCGACAGCGACCTCAACGTGCTCGGCGAGGGCGTGGACATCGTGATCCACGCCGACGACGATGCGCTGGCCGCGATGCCGGACGTCGTGCAGCAGATGCACGAGCGCTCGGGGCTGACCGAAGAGGTGCGCCGCTCGACGGTCACGCTGGCCGAGGCCGAGAAGCTCGTCCTCGACTACGTGCGGGCGCACGTGCCGGAGCCCGGGACCGCTCCCCTGGCCGGCAACTCCATCGGCACCGACCGGCAGTTCATCTCCCGGGACATGCCGGAACTCGACAACTACCTGCACTACCGCATGGTCGACGTCAGCTCGATCAAGGAACTGTGCCGACGCTGGTACCCCCGCATCTATTTCGGCCAGCCCACGAAGGGCCTGTCGCACCGCGCGCTCGCCGACATCAAGGAGTCCATCCGGGAGCTGCGCTACTACCGGCGCACCGCGTTCGTCGCCCCGCCCGGGCCGTCGTCTGGGGACATCACGAGCGTCGTAAAGGATCTTGGACCGGCCTGACCAGGCGATTCGTCGTTTTCGGGTAGAGCAGGCTAGTATTTCAATCGCAGTCGCAACCGGCTCCGGCCGATAGCGGATGCAATGGTGAGTGTAGTTCAGTTGGTAGAGCACCAGGTTGTGATCCTGGCTGTCGCGGGTTCGAGTCCCGTCACTCACCCCCAAGAAAGGCCCCGACCGCAAGGTCGGGGCCTTTCCTTTTTGCGCCTCCCGGCCGAGGACCGTGCGCCCACAGCCTCTACCCACTCCTGACCCCCTTACGACGACGGAGGGCGACCAGAATCCGGTCGCCCTCCGTCGGGGTGCACAGCCCGTGCCCCGGGGTCAGGTGTTGGCGTTGCCCGCCTTCCACGTCGACCACGGGATGTTCCAGTCGCCGAGACCTTCGGTTCCCTCCAGGACTCCGCCGACCGTGTTGCGCACGATGACGATGTCGCCGCGCTTGGTGTTGTCGAAGATCCACTTCGCGTTCGCCGGGCTGAGGTTCAGGCAGCCGTGGCTGACGTTGCGCACTCCCTGATCGCCCAGCGACCACGGCGCGGAATGGAAGAAGATGCCGCTGTAGGACATGCGCGTCGCCCAGTCCACCGGCGTGCGGTAACCCTGCGGCGAGTCGGCCGCCACCCCGTACGTGGACGAATCCATGATCATGTGGTCGAAGCGGTCGCCGATCGTGTAGACGCCGTTGGGGGTGGGGGTGCTGTCCTTGCCCATCGACGTCGGCATCGACATGATCGCGCTGCCGTTGCGGTTGACCACGACGGTCTTCGTGTTGTCGTCGACGTCGATGATCACCGCGTCGCCGATGGTGAACGACGAGTGCACGTCCGACTGGCCGAACAGTCCGTCACCGAGGTCCTTGCCGTACGCCTTCACGTCCACGGTCACGGTCGTGCCCGGCGTCCAGTAGTTCTCCGGCCGCCACCGCACCTCACGATTGCTGAGCCAGTAGAACGCACCCTCGACGGGCGGATTCGTGACGATGGTGATGGCCGCCTCGGCCGCGCGCCGGTCCGGGATGTTCTCGTCGAACTGCACCGCGACGGGCTGGCCGATACCGACGACCGAGCCTTCACCGGGCAGCACGTAGGGCTGGGTGAGGTTGCCGGGCGCGCTCGTGGTGAATGTCGCGACGGACGTGGTCGCCCCGCCGAGCCCGTACGCGACCGTCTCGAGCGTGTACTTGCGGTTGTAGCCCAGCGGTTCGGAGTTCGCCCAGGTGGTGCCGTCCGGCGCGAGCACGCCGGCGACCGACGCCCCGTCGGGATTGCGGAGCGTGACGGAATCGAGCTTGCCGTTGACGACCGAGACGGTCACCGGATCGATCGGCGAGAAGCCGACACCGCCGTCGACGACGCTGGAGGACACCGTGGGCTTGATGAGTGCGGCGAGGGGATTCGAATCGATGGGGACCTCGTCGGCACCGCCGGCCGAACCGCCGGCACATGCAGTGACGAAGGTCATGACACCGACCAGTACCGCCCCCAACACCGCCACGGTCGTACGCCGGGAGCGGCGCCGCGGCGTCCGCACACTCTTCTCGATCACTCTCAACCCTCCGATTCCGGACCTCCCCCAGGCCGCAAAACTGCACGTCAATGCGTGTCTCATCGATGATGCCAGCCGGTGAAGACCGAGACCAAATCTGAAACCTCGACGACGAATAACGTTCGAATACCAATCGCCCCGCCACCCACTCGCGTTACCCGCAGACATCGAGGAAATCGCCGTTGACCAGGCGATTTGGCGCCGTACAGCGGAGTGTGTAATCTTCTCTTCGTCGCCGGGACAACGGCCCGGAGACAAACCGCCAAGCGCCATTAGCTCAATTGGCAGAGCAGCTGACTCTTAATCAGCGGGTTCGGGGTTCGAGTCCCTGATGGCGCACAACAGAAGGCCCGCACCGAATTCGGTGCGGGCCTTCTTCGTTCTCCGGGTCTCACCACTCGATGACGACCGGGTCCCCGATCTTCACGTTCTCGAAGTACCACCGCGCGTTCTCGGTGCTGAGGTTGATGCAGCCGTGGCTGACGTTCGCGTAGCCCTGCGAATCCACCGACCACGGTGCGGCGTGCACGAAGATTCCGCCCCACGTCAGACGGACCGCGTATTCGGTGTCGATGCGGTACCCCTCGGGGTCGTCGATCGGAACACCGTAGGTCGACGAGTCCATCACCAGGTTCCGGAACTTCTCGAGCACCGGGAAGGTCCCGGTCGGCGTCTCGTATCCGGGCTTGCCCATCGACGCCGGCATGGTCCGGACGATCTCCCCGTTCAGGGACACGGTGAACTGGTGCGTGGACAGGTTCGCAACCGCGACGAATTCGTCGCCGGTCCGGAACTGCGTCCGGGTGCCGCCGGCCAGGACGGTGACAGCGGTGTGGCCCGGCCAGAATCGGTCCG
The DNA here is from genome assembly GCF_015865005.1 of Rhodococcus sp. CX. NCBI lineage: Bacteria > Bacillati > Actinomycetota > Actinomycetes > Mycobacteriales > Nocardiaceae > Rhodococcus > Rhodococcus sp. CX. The sequence goes on along the minus strand of NZ_JADZGH010000257.1, from coordinate 8,982 downwards.
GAACCCACTCGAGGTGACGGTCGTCGCGCCACCGGAAGGCGCCGGCGACGGGCACGGACGGGATGACCGCGACGGATCGTTCGGCGGCGGCCCGATCGGTCACCGTGGCGCCGAAGCGGACGGTCACCGGCTGCGCGATACCGACCACGGCTCCGTCCGAGGGCGCCAGCGCGGCCACCGGGGGCCCGCCCGGGGGCGCGATGCCGATGCGACCGGCGGAGGCGGCGGACCCCGTAGCCAGCGCGACGCTCGCGGCGAGGATCGCGACCAGGACGAGTCGTGCAACATGCTGCGCAGTCCGCATGACCGTCACCCCTTCGAAGACGAGACGATCGACGTCTTCTCAGTGAACCACGCCGAGATGTGAACCACGCCAAGATCGAAGTCGCAAGAAAGTGATATGTCACAGCGACCGACGCAAAGACGAGGGCACCGCCGTCCGTGAACGGACGACGGTGCCCTCGGATCGACGGATCGTCAGCGCAGCAGTCTGCGCAGAACCAGAGCGCCCACGACGACGCCGACCGCGATGACGGCGTACTTGACGTTCGGCTGATTCACCTTGGCGACGAGCGTCTGCTTGGTGTTGGCAACAAGAGTCTTCGGATTGGTCCGCGCACTCAATTCGTCGAGCGTGCTCGCGAGCTGGTTGCGGGCGTTCTCGATGTCCCGCTCGATGGCCTCGGTGTCCCTACGCACGTGATCCTCCAGGAGTCGCTGTGTGTGCTGCGACCACGGTAGTGGACGCGCGGTCCACTACCGTGGCGGACGTGACGGATAACAGCAGACTCGCCCCCGGCGACCCCGCGCCCGAGTTCACCCTCCTCGACGCCGACGGCAACGAGGTGTCGTTGTCGGACTACCGCGGCCGCAAGGTGATCGTGTACTTCTACCCCGCCGCGAGCACGCCCGGCTGCACGAAGCAGGCATGCGACTTCCGCGACAACCTCGCCGAACTGAACGACGCCGGGCTCGACGTCGTCGGGATCTCCCCCGACAAGCCCGCCAAGCTCGCGAAGTTCCGCGACAAGGAGGAGCTGACCTTCCCGCTGCTCTCCGATCCGGAGAAGACCACGCTCACGGCGTGGGGCGCGTTCGGCGAGAAGAAGATGTACGGCAAGACCGTGACCGGCGTGATCCGCTCGACCTTCCTCGTCGACGAGGAGGGGAAGATCGAGGTGGCGCAGTACAACGTGCGCGCCACCGGGCACGTCGCGAAGTTGCGTCGCGACCTGTCGGTCTAGCTCGCGGACCGCTCGGCCAGGGACCGCAGGAGCAGCGCCTCCGCGACGGCGAGGTTCTCGATCTCCGTCGGATCCACGCTCTCGTTCGGAGCGTGGATGACGCACCGCGGCTCCTCGACACCGATCAGCGCGATCTCCGCTCCCGGCACGGCCCGCTGCAGGGCCGTGCACAGCGGGATCGAGCCGCCCTGGCCGGCGGTTCCGACCTCGCGCCCGTACGCGGCCGCGAGCGCCGCGCGTAGGGCGGCGTATCCGGGGCCGTCGGTGGCCGCGCGGAACGGTTCGCCGAGGGCTTCGCGCTCGATGCGCAGGTGCGCACCCCACGGCACGTGCGCTTCGAGGTGGGCGACGAGGGCGTTCTGCGCGACCAGCGGGTCCAGACCCGGTGGCACCCGCAGGTTCAGCCGCGCCGAGGCGCGGGGCGCGATCGCCGCCACCGAGCCGACGACGGGCGGTGCGTCGATGCCGAGCACGGTCAACGCCGGCCGCGCCCACACGGCGTCGGCGACGGTGCCGGTCGACAGCAGCGACACCCCGTCGAGCACACCGGCGTCGGCGCGGAACCGGTCTTCGGGATAGGGCACCCCGTCCCACTGCCCGAGGGTGTCGAGGCCGTCGACGACGGTGTTGCCGTGTTCGTCGCGCAGGGTGTTCAGCAACCGGACGAGGGCGGCGAGCGCGTCGGGGGCGGCGCCGCCGTACTGCCCGGAATGCACTTCCCCGGCAAGGGTTTCCACATGGACGACGACGTTCGCGATACCGCGCAGCGACGTCGTGACGGTGGGCCGGCCGACTTCCGCGTTGCCGCAGTCGCCGATCACGATCAGGTCGGCGGCGAACAGGTCGGGGCGCTCCGCGACGAGGTGTTCGAGCCCGGCCCCGCCCATCTCCTCGGACCCTTCGACGACGATCCGCACGCCCACCGGCAGGGGCCCGTCGGCGAGGGCCGCGCGCAGCGCGAGCAGGTGCATCACGATGTTGCCCTTGCAGTCCGCGGCGCCCCGGCCGTACCAGCGACCGTCCCGTTCGGTGAGATCGAAAGGCGGCGTGAGCCACAGGCTTTCGTTACCCGGAGGCTGAATGTCGTAGTGGCTGTAGAGCAGAACCGTGGGAGCTC
>NZ_JADZGH010000257.1:4099-6611 GCF_015865005.1 Rhodococcus sp. CX | reverse complement strand
CGGGGCCGGACTGTGTCCGACGACGGCGGGGCAACCGTCGGACGTCTCGACGAGTTCGATGTGCTCGATACCGGCGGCGGCGAAGGCGTCCCGTACCCAGCGGGCGGCGGCGAGGCACTCCTCCGCGGGGAACTGTCGCGGGTCCGCGACCGAACGGAAGGCGACCAGGGTCGCGAGTTCGGTTCGGGCGGTGGGCATCGCGGCCCGGATCCGGTCGCGGATCCGCTGCAGGGTGTCGGTGTCGGTCACGCTCACACGCCTCCTCGATGTGTCGGACGAAGGTCTCACGATCGGGCACCGGTGCTCGTCCTGTTCGGTTCCCCTCGCAATCGTAGGATCGTGTGCCGCCCTCTGCCGTTCCGGTGCCGCACGGCGCGCCGACCGCGTAGCGTTGTTTCTCGACATCCGGGCCACCGTCGAACCAGTTCCGGCCCGTGGACGGAAAGGCACTGCGATGCCCACCGAACTGTCACCCTTCTACAAGCAGGTCCAATCCCACTACGACCTGTCCGACGAGTTCTTCGCCCTGTTCCTCGACCCGTCGATGACCTACAGCTGCGCGTACTTCGAACGGGACGACATGACGCTCGAGGAGGCCCAGCTCGCCAAGATCGACCTGGCCCTCGGCAAATGCGACCTGCAGCCCGGCATGACGCTGCTCGACATCGGCTGCGGCTGGGGATCGACGATGTTCCGCGCGGTCACCCACTACGACGTCGACGTCGTCGGCCTGACCCTGAGCCGCAACCAGTACGAGCACGTCGCGGCCGAGGCCGCCCGGCTGCCCGGTCCGCGGACCGCGCGGGTCCTGTTGCAGGGCTGGGAGGAGTACACCGGCACCGCCGACCGCATCGTGAGCATCGGAGCGTTCGAGCATTTCCGCCGGGAACGCTACGACGAGTTCTTCGAGCGGTGTCACCGGATGCTGCCCCCGGGTGGGCGGATGCTGCTGCACACCATCATCGGGCACACCCTCGCGACGCTGAAGTCCCGCGGCATCCCCGTGACCCGCGAGAACGCCCTGTTCCACCTGTTCATCAAGCGCGAGATCTTCCCCGGCGGGCAGCTTCCGCAGCCCGAGGTGGTCGTGGCGGGCGCCGAACGCGCCGGGTTCCGCGTCGAACGCGTCCATCCCCTCGGCCCGCACTACGTCCGCACGCTCGAGCACTGGGCCGCGGCGCTGGCGGACCGGCGCGCCGAAGCAGTCGCGCTGTCCTCCGAGGAAATGTACGAACGCTTCATGAAATACCTGCGCGGATCGGCCGAGCATTTCCGAACCGGACATATCGACGTCATGCAGTTCACCCTCGCCGCATGAGCACCGTGAGCACGCTCGGCCGTGTTTGCTGCGACTCGCCCTCACGGCAATCTCTCGGCATTCCCGCGCACTGCGGCTAGCCTGGGGCGCGTGGAGTCTGCAACGAACGTGCGCAAAGCACCGCGCCGGATCGATCCGGCGTTGGAAGTACAAACAGCGCCACAAGAACTCGTGCCGCGGCGGCGACCGACGCAGGAACGCAGCCGGCGCAAGTTCGATGCCCTGCTCGCCGCGTCCCGCGAGCTGCTCACCGAGGTCGGATTCGAATCGTTCACCTGCGAAGAGGTCGCGTCCCGCGCGGACGTGCCGATCGGCACGCTCTACCAGTTCTTCGCGAACAAGTACGTCATCGTCTGTGAACTGAACCGCCAGGACCTCGTGGGTGTGCAGGAGGAACTGGCCCAGTTCAACGGCAAGATCCCGTCGGTCGACTGGCTGCGGTTCCTCAACAGCTTCGTCGACCACATGGCCGGGCTGTGGACCACCGATCCGTCCCGCCGCGAGGTGTGGCTGGCGATGCAGTCGACCCCGTCGACCCGCGCGACCGGGGCCATTCACGAACGCAAGTTCGCCGAGCAGGTCGAGCGGATGCTCGCACCGCTCACGCCCGACACACCGAGGCCGCGCCGCAAGCTGATGGCCGAAGTCCTCGTCCACGTCGTCTACTCGATGCTGAACTTCTCCGTGCAGGACGATCAGACCCACGCCGACGCGGTCGTCGAACTGAAACGGCTGATGGTCGCATACTTGCAGGTCGCCGAACAGGACTCGAGGGCCCGGGCGAAGAAGCGCAAGCGGCTGCAGGCCCGCGCGGAGGAAGCCGGAACCGGCGACGGGGACGGCAGCCGCGAGAAGGGCGAGGCCGCCGACGCGGACACGGTCCCCGAATCGGGCACGGCCCCGGAAACGAGTGAAGCCGAGGAGGCTGCAACCTCCCCGGCTTGAACCGGTCGACCGGATCTACGCATCCGGTGCCTCCTCGAGAACGACGAACGCTCCGGCCATGTCACCGTCGTGGGTGAGCGAGACGTGGATGCTCATGCCCGCCAGATGCTCGGCGACGGCACCGTGCAACCGGATACCGGGCCTGCCCCACGCATCCGAGACCACCTCGATGTCGCGGTGGATGCCCTCCGGCAGCACCGGTGGGTGACCGAACAGTGACGCCGACCATGCCTTGATCAGCGCTTCCTT
>NZ_JADZGH010000257.1:0-4074 GCF_015865005.1 Rhodococcus sp. CX | reverse complement strand
CTGCGAAGTGGCGTCCCGGACGGGAGCTGCGGGTGTTCGCGTCGCGACGCTCCCCCGGCGTGAAGCTCGTGAGCATCGTGGTGCCGGGACGACCCAGCTGCTCCTCGAACTCCGTCACCGAGACCAGGTCGAACCCGACACCCGCAACTCCCATCCGGCGCTACTCGTTTCCTACTTGCAGCCGGGCAGACCCGAGCGGTACACGTCGTCGTCGCCGAGACGCGCGTCCGCGCTGAGCAGCACGTCCGCCTCGAGCTGACGCGACGCCGCCGCCGGAACCCCGTCGCCGCCGAGGCGACGATCAGCCGGACGCTGGTACAGCGCGGCACCACCGGTCATCGCGTCGGCCAGGCGGCGCTTGCCGGCGACCGTGCGCTGCTGCGCCTGCGCGAGGTAGGCCTCGCGCCGCTCGGCGGGGATCGCCTCGACGAACGCCTGCGGGTGCACCACCGCGATCAGGCCGGACACGTGCCCGAACCCGAGGCTGGTCAGCAGACCGGCCTTGAGCGCGTACTGCTCGCCGAACCGGATCGGGGTCCGTGCCCACACCAGGTGCTCGAACTGAGCCATCTTGTCGTCGACGCAGTCCAGGCTGCGGTTCGGCGGGACGACGCCCTGGCTGAGGACCTGGCACAGGCCGATCAGCTGGAACGCTGCCGCGCCACCCTTGGCGTGACCGGTCAGGCTCTTCTGGGACACCACGAACAGCGGGTTGCCCTCGCTGCGGCCCAGCGCACCGGCCAGACGTTCGTGCAGCTCGGCCTCGTTCGGGTCGTTCGCCGCGGTCGACGTGTCGTGCTTGGAGATCACGGCAATGTCGTCGGCGGTGACACCGAGCTTGCGCAGCTCCCGGGCCAGGCCGGACTCGAGCCCACCGCGACCGGCGCCGAGAGCACCGATACCCGGAGCCGGGATCGAGGTGTGCACGCCGTCGGCGAAGGATCCCGCCCAGGCGACCACACCGAGAACCGGCAGGCCCATCTCCAGCGCCAGGTCACCGCGCGCCAGCAGCACCGTGCCACCACCGGCCGACTCGACGAACCCACCGCGACGGCGGTCGTTGGCCCGCGAGAACCGGTTGTCGCTGATGCCCTTGGCGGTCATGTCCTCCGACTTGGCGGTCGCGGACATGTCGCCGAAGCCGACGATGCCCTCGATGCCCAGGTCGTCGAAGCCGCCGGCGACGACCAACTGCGCCTTGCCCAGCTTGATCTTGTCGACGCCCTCCTCGACGGACACCGCGGCCGTGGCGCACGCCGCGACCGGGTGCACCATCGCGCCGTAGCCGCCGACGTAGGACTGCACGACGTGCGCGGCGATGACGTTCGGCAGGGCTTCCTGCAGGATGTCGTTCGCGCGGGACTCGCCGAGCAGCGTGTCGATGTACAGCGACCGCATCGAGGACATGCCGCCCATGCCGGTGCCCTGCGTGTTCGCCACCAGCGACGGGTGCACCCAGCGCAGCAGTTCCGACGGGGTGAAGCCACCGGTGAGGAACGCGTCGACGGTGGTGACGATGTTCCACAGGCCGACCCGGTCCACCGACTCCGCCATGTCCGCGGGGATGCCCCACTTGGTGACGTCGAATCCGGTGGGGATCTGGCCGCCGACCGTGCGGGTCAGCTTCGCCTTGCGCGGCACGCGGATCTCGGTGCCGGCCTTGCGGGTGACCGTCCAGTCGCCGGACTCGGCGTCCACGGACGCGACCGTGTTCTCCGGGTCGGCATCGACGAACGCGCGGGCCTCGGCCTCGGAACCGACGACGAAGGACAGGTCCTTGTCGAGGAACACCGAGGTCAGCAGCGGTGCGGTGTTGTCGACCATGGCGCCGTCGTCGGCGTAGCGGCGGATGCCGCAGCGCTCGACCACCGCGTCGTGGTAGCGGTCGGCGATCTCCGCCTCCGGCACCAGTTCACCGGTCTCGGTGTCGTAGAAGCCGGGCTTCGGGTCGTTCTCCCACTCCACCAGGCCGGTCACCCAGGCCAGCTCGAGCACACCGGCGGCCGACAGTTCCTCGTCGACCTCCATCTCGAAGCGGGTGCGGGCCGAACCGTACGGGCCGAGCTCGCCGGCGCCGACGATCACGACCAGGTCGGCCGGGTCGACGTCGAGCTTCTCCCAGGCCGGGACGGGCAGGTCGACGTCGAGTCGCGGCGCGGACGGCAGGGCCGCGATGGTGCCCGACTCGTCCTCGTCCTCGGTCTCGGTGGCCTCGGCCACGTCCTGGGCCTGCTTCGCGAGGGCCGGCAGGTCGACGTCCGCCTCGGACAGTCCACCGGTCAGGTCCGCGACCAGCGGCTTGTCGGCGGCGAGGCGGCGGGCCTCCGGGCCGACCAGCTTCAGCAGCTCGGTGGCCATCTCCTGCGTCGACCAGGTGCGCACACCGGCCGCCTCGACGGCCTCGACCAGCGGGTCGTTGCCGCCCATCAGGCCGGTGCCGCGCACCCAGCCGATGAGAGCGTGCGCGAGGGTGACGCGCTCGGCCCACGTGCGCTCGGCGTTCCAGCGGTTGACGACCGCGTCGAGCGCGGCCTTGGCCTCACCATAGGCACCGTCGCCACCGAACTTGCCGCGGTTCGGGGAACCGGGCAGCACCACATGCAGGTGGGTGTCGACGTCGCGGTCGTTGCCGATCGCGGCGAGACCGGCGATGAGCCGCTCCACCGACCACAGCAGCACCCGCATCTCCATCTCGGCGCGGGCACCCGCGTCGGCGAGGGAACCGGCCACGCGCGGCGCGGCGAACGGGAACAGCAGCGTCGGGGTCAGCGCGTCCTTGATCAGCTTCTTGGCGCCGCCCGCGTTCTCCACGGTCTCGGTACCGATCCACTCGATGAGGGCGTCGACGTCCGCGTAGGACGCCATGTTCGCCGGGACCACCCACAGCGCCGCGCCGGCCCGTGCGCTCTTCGCGTACAGCTCCTTGTAGAAGCCGAGGCGGCTGTCGTTGAGGCTGGACGTGGTCACGACCACGGTCGCACCACCACCGAGCAGCTTCGCGGCGACGGCTGCGCCGATGCCGCCCTTGCTGGCGCCGGTCACGACCGCGACCTCGTTCGTGTATTCGGCGTCGGTGACCTCCGCGGCGACGGTCGCGATGCGGCCGAAGGTCTCGGCGAGCACGGTGCGGCCGGCCTCGGTGGCCTTGCGCTGCCAGAAGGTGGCGTGCGCGGCGACGGTCGCGCCGGCACCGGCGAACCGCTCGACCTCGATCTCCGCACCCAGCCACACGCGGGCCAGGTCCTCGCGGGCGGTGGCCCAGCGGTCGTCGATCAGCACGGCCTTGCGGGCGTCGAACGCCGGGGCGACCTGACGCGGCCAGTCGGAGCCGAGCTCCGCGGAGACCAGATCGACCAGTTCGCTGTCCGCCTTGTCGGCCAGACCCGAGGTCTGCTCGGCCAGGCCGAGCTGCTCGAGCACGAGGCGCGCGGCGTTGGCGAGCACACCGTCACGGCCGGTGATCTGCTCGGCGAACTCGCCGAGAGCAGCGGCGTCGACGGTCGCTCCCCCGCCGCCACCAGCGGCCGGCATGGACACCGCGATACCGCGGCGGCCGGCGACGGACTGCACGGCGGCGTCGATCAGGGTGTCGACGGCGGCGGCGTCGGAGAGGGCGCCCTGCGACAGGCCGCCCAGGTCGCCGCCACGGATGGAGGCGCCGTCACGGCTGCCGAGTGCGACCTCGGCGGTCACGTGCTGGGTCCAGCCTTCGCCCAGGCCCCATACCTTGGTGACGCGCTCGGCGATGTAGGCCGGGCGCTTGCCGGACGGTCCGAACACCTTGCGCAGGTGGTCGTTGATCGAGTCGGTCAGCACCGGGCCGAAGGGGCGGTAGGTGCGGGCCAGACGGTCGACGGTGGCTGCCAGCGCGCCCATGTCGGCGTCCGCGGCACCGTCGATCGCGCCGAGCGACAGCTCGGAGCCGAGGTCGACGAGCAGCTGGTTGCGGCGCGAGGACACGCCGTCGCACAGCGCCTCGATGGTGTCGGCGGGGCCGATCTGGTCCGGACGCAGCTTCGTCCACAGCGCGATGAGCACCTTGGTGGCGTCGGCGGCCTTGAACGCGATGTCGTC